>DASPSB010000263.1:0-2846 GCA_035624135.1 Candidatus Acidiferrales bacterium
TTTTCCCAGCCGCGGCGCGCGACGATCCTCCGCATCTCCGCGACGCGCTCCTCCGGATACGGATGGGACCGGAAATAACCGCCCGCGGTTTGGAGGACCACGCGCGCGGCTTCTTCCTGTGGCGAGTCGGCGCGCCCACGGTTTGGTCCCGCGAGCGCTTCCAGCTTCTCGAACAGCCGGATCATGCCCTGCGGAGAATAATTTGCGCTGACGGCGAGATCCAAACCCACGCTGTCCGCTTCAAGCTCCTGATTCTTGGAGTAGCCTGCCTGAAAAACGATCAAGGGAATTTGAAGCACGGCGCCGGCGATGCCGAGATTCAGTTTGCGCGCCTGCGCCTGGGCCTGCACGCGTTCGGCGCAGTGGTAGCGGTCGATATGGGCAACCTCGTGGCCGAGGACGGCGGCAAGCTGGTCTTCCGTATCCATCAGCATGAGCAAACCCTGCCCGATATAGACGTGCCCGCCCGGCAGCGCAAAGGCGTTTACGAATCTGGGGTCTGCAATGTAATGGAAGTGATATGGAATCTGACGGTGCGCGCGACCGGACACGATGATACCGATTCGATCCACATATTGCTCCACGGTCAGGGCCGGCGGCTCCGCACGAGATGGCATCATCCTGCCGGCCATTTGATTTCCGATTTCAATTTCTTCCTCATCGGAAAGCCGCGTGAGCCGGAACGGCAACCGGCCGGCTTCACGTTCCGAGTCGGCGATGAAATGAAGGATGGCGTAGGGACCGACTTCCGCCGTGGCTTCGCGCTTCTGGCTCAGAACGAGCGCGCTTAGCGCGAGCACACAGACAATCGCGAATGCCATCCAGCGCTTCATAAGTATTGCCGCAACTTTTCCTGGTAGCGGGTGTACAGGAACGAGACGAGCAGCAGCACCGCTCCGAGGACAATGAAGGTGACATAACGGTCGGAAGACTCCAGCGTCCAGACGTCCACGACCACCAATTTGCCCACGCACAGCAGTAGCAGGCCCAGGCCGGTGAGTCGAAAACTGCGTTCGCCGATGGCGAGCGCGATCAGGAACACAACCACTCCCTCGACTCCCCAGGCCAGCGTGATGAGCCCTTTGCGCATCTCCAGCGCTAGCAAGGCCGTAAGAATGCCGACGGGAACGAAGAACAGTATTTGTTCGGGACGGCGCGCGGGCGCAAAGCTGCTCGGTGATGGCTTCGCCTTTTCCGTTTCACGGATGCGGAAAGCGAACGGCAGCCCGAGCAGAAGCAGTCCCGCGGCCACACCCACCGTCAGCGTGGGCCATTGCCAGAAGCCGGGCGGGTAATACTTCGGCAGCTCGAAATTATAGAAAACCGTGCGGAAGAGCACCGCAAAACTCAGCAGCAGTCCCTGATGGAGGAAAACGGAGCGCTCGAAGCGCCAGGCCACAATGAAGAGAACCAGCACCATCGCCGCCCAGCCCGACCCCACCCAGTCCGGGCTCACCTCAAAGCGCACCAGCGCAGCGAGGGTGATGACGCCGAGATAGTTGTGCCACTCTGACGAGTACCACCGGCGTTCGAGAGGCTGGTCCGCCTCCGGGCTGTGCGCCGTCCGCCAGGCCACGTAGTAGTACGCGGCCGCGAGGGGAAGTACGGTGTAGAGACGCGTGCTCAATTCGCCTGGCACCGTCTCCGCATTCAGGTTTACGAAAAAGATGCGCAGGAAAGATGCAACAAATGCCATGTAGGCCTGTAGGCGAAGCGAGGCGGAATTGCGCACCCAGCCGAGTTCGAACAGCATCAGGCCGAAAACAGCCCAGCCCAATACCACGCTCGCGGGCCGCAACTCGTACCACATCAGCGTGGTGACCAGGCCGGAGGCGGCCCAGGAATATGCGTCACGAATGTAGCCAGAGGCTGGGCCGGCCTCCCGCGAAATCCACGGAGCGCTCAGGTAGAACAGCGCTGCGACGATGGCCACGGAGATAAGGCGCAGGGTGAGGCCGTGGAAGGTCTGCGTCGCGTCGAAATTCCACGCGATCGTGCCGAAAAGGGCGGCGACGGTCAGGCAGTGCGCCTGCCAGGGTAGCTCCGCGCGCTCGCGGATGCGGCCCACGAGCAGCAGCAGGAGCGCAAAGGCGGCCCATGCGACTGGTACCCAGTGGCTGGGCAGCTCCTTGTACGCCAGCACTGCGAGCAGGAACGAACCGACCGATGTGTAGCCCGCGGAAAACGCGGAGGCATATTCGATTTCGGTGCGGCTGCGCCAGTGGGCCGCGACGTAAAGCACCAGGCTCGATGTGGCGATGGTGATGAGGCGCAGCGTCACACCGTGAAATTTGCCCGTGCTCTCGAGGTTGATCGACATGACCCAGAGGAGTGTTGCGATCACGCCGATATCCGCCTGCGTGCTGAGAGCCGTGTCGCGCAGGCGGCTTCCGGCAAACACCTGCAGCAGAACCAGCACGGCCCAGGCCACCGGCGTCCACGCACCCGGAAACGCAAGCCAGGCTCCGGTGAACGCGAGCACGCCGCCGGCAAAGGAGAGGGCGTACGGATAGTATTGCTCCATGCCTGGGCTGAAGACTTCGTTCCATCTGCGGAAAACCAGGTGCGCGTTCGCGTAGAACACCAGCGCGGCGACAACGAACAGCAGCGCCAGCGGATATTCGGCCGCGGTGCTGGGCGCTGCCGCCGTTCGCGCTTCGACTACCTTCCAAGCGTCCACGGCGAGCATGTGCAGGGCCGTGAGTCCCGCGGTGAGCACTCCGAAGTGGCGGAAGACGGCCTCACGCGACATCACGCCAACGATAAAGAGCGCCTCGCCTTCCACCAGCCACAGCACCGAGAGATTGCTGCCCGAATACCGGAACGGAAACGCGGCAATCAGCAGC
>DASPSB010000268.1:0-7189 GCA_035624135.1 Candidatus Acidiferrales bacterium
GTTGCGGCGGGAAATGCGACGGTGAAGCGGATGGCGGAAGGCACGCAGAGCACCGTGGCGGAGAAGGAACTGAAGAATTTTCTCAAAACATAGGGGTTGTTGCGGGGAAAAGCGGGGTTTCGATGCAGTTGTGGAGGCCTGTTTGCAGTTAACATAATTCGGCTTGCGCGATTAACGAACAGCGATTGAGGGCCGCAAATCCCAGGGCTTGGGGGGTGGCGGCAGCGTTCCGGGCGTCGGCGAAGGCGGAGTTTTTGAATCGGGGACTAGGAAGGGTGCACGGGCAGGAGTACCCGTGCCACCGGGAGCGATGAGTTGCTGGACTTCTTGGGTGGGTTGAAGAGAACCAATCGGTGCGGCGAGCTGCGCGGCTCGGACGCGGGCAAAGACGTGGTGGTGATGGGATGGGTACACCGCAGGCGCGACCACGGACAGATTATTTTCATTGATCTGCGGGACCGCGCGGGGCTGGTGCAGGTGGTGTTTCACAAGGAGCACGCGCCGGAGGCGCACGGGAAGGCGGAGGACCTGCGCAGCGAATTCGTGGTCGCGGTCGAGGGCCGAGTGGCGCGGAGGGAGAAACCGAATCCGGAGCTGCCCACGGGTGAAATCGAAGTGATTGCGACGCGGCTGCTGATTCTGAACACGGCGCAGACACCGCCGTTCACCATCGAAGACGACACGACGGCGGTGGAAGAGACGCGGCTGCATTACCGCTACCTGGACCTGCGGCGGCCGCGGCTGGCGAGGAACATCGCGCTGCGGCACAAGATCGTGCTGGAAATGCGCAAGGCCATGGACGAGATGGGCTTCTATGAAATCGAGACGCCCATGCTCACGCGTTCAACGCCGGAGGGCGCGCGCGATTATCTGGTGCCCAGCCGGGTGCATCCCGGGCAGTTCTATGCGCTGCCGCAGTCGCCGCAGATATTCAAACAAATCCTGATGATCAGCGGGATGGACCGGTATTTCCAGATTGTGCGGTGCTTCCGCGACGAGGACCTGAGGGCGGACCGGCAGCCGGAATTCACGCAGCTCGATCTGGAGATGAGCTTCATCCGACAGGACGAGGTATTCGACGCGATCGAACGGGTGATGGAGCGGGCGTTCCGCGTGATTGGGGCCGAGGTGAAGCGGCCGTTCCGGCACCTGCTCTATAAGGATGCGATCCGGAAATATGGAAGCGACAAGCCGGACCTGCGGTTCGGGCTCGAGCTGGCGGAGTTGACGCAGCAATTTGCGGCGGGGAAGCAAGCGCTGGGACTTGCAGGGAGCGTATTTGGATTCGCCGCGCAGGGCGCGGGCGCGTGGAGCCGAAAACAGATTGACGAGCTGGTGGAGAAGGGAAAGGCTGCGGGCGCGAAAGCGGTATACACGGTGAAAGTGGCGGCGGAGGGGAACACGTCCGGGCTGGAGAAGACGCTGGGCGCAGACGGAGTGAAGGCGGTGGTGGCGGCAACGGGCGCGAAGCCCGGAGACTTGGTGGTGGCTGCGGCCGCCAAGGAGGAAATCAAGGGAGCGGATGCGGCGGCGCTGGTGGCGGGGCAGTTGCGGTTGTTTGTGGCGGAGAAATTGAATTTGATTCCGAAAGAGCGTTGGGAGCTGGCATGGATCACGGGATTTCCGTTGTTTGAGTGGAGCGAGACGGAGAAGGCGTGGGTGAGCGCGCAGCATCCGTTTACGGGAATCGTGGAGGAAGACCTCGATTTGCTGGAGCAGCCGGAGCGGCGCGGGGAAATCCGGTCGAAGGGCTACGACCTGGTGCTGAACGGGTACGAACTGGGGTCGGGAAGCGTGCGGATTCACCGGCAGGACGTGCAGGCGCGCGTGTTCCGCGCGCTGGGGTTGACGGACGAGCAGGCGCGGCAGCGGTTCGGGTTTTTTCTGGATGCGCTGACGTACGGGACGCCGCCGCACGGGGGGATTGCGCTGGGGATCGACCGAATCGCAATGCTGTTTGCGGGGGAGAAATCGCTGCGCGAGGTGATCGCGTTTCCGAAGACGGCGAAGGCACAGGATTTGATGGCGGATTCGCCATCGCCGGTGGGTAATGATCAGCTGGATGAACTCCACATTTCCCTGAAGCCAAGCGCCCCTGAGAAATGACGCGGATACGGATACTTTCGGAGGAGGTGGCGAAC
Organism: Candidatus Acidiferrales bacterium; assembly: GCA_035624135.1. Classification (GTDB taxonomy): domain Bacteria; phylum Acidobacteriota; class Terriglobia; order Acidiferrales; family UBA7541; genus JOPF136. The sequence goes on from DASPSB010000268.1 coordinate 2,142, forward strand.
CGGATAGCGGCGGGCGAGGTGGTGGAGCGTCCGGCGTCGGTGGTGAAGGAACTGCTGGAGAACGCGCTCGATGCGGGCGCCACTTCGATCCGAGTGGAGGTGGAAGGCGGCGGGCGGCAACTGATTCGCGTGACGGACGACGGGTTCGGGATGTCGCACGACGATGCGCTCTTGGCATTCGAGCGGCACGCAACATCGAAGCTGCGCACGTCGGATGATTTACTCGCCATCGCCACGTTGGGATTTCGCGGCGAGGCGCTGCCGTCGATTGCTTCGGTCGCGCGGCTGCTGCTCGAGACGCGGACGGCGGAAGAAGAGCAGGGAACTCGGGTCGAAATCGCCGGCGGAAAGCTCATCGGCGTGAAGCCGGCGGCGCATCCCACGGGCACGACGGTATCGATCGGCGATCTCTTCTTTTGTGTGCCGGCGCGGCGGAAATTCCTAAAATCGGACACGACGGAACTGGGCCACATCGCATCCGTGGTGACGCATTACGCGCTCGCCAATCCCGGGAAGCGGATTGAGCTGCGCACGCCGACGCAGGAAATCCTCGCCGCGTCGCCGGTGGAGACGCTGGCGGAGCGGGTGTATCAGGTGTTTGGCCGGCAGGCGCTCGACGAGCTGATTGACGTGCCGGCGACGACGGGAGCAATCCGCGCGAACATCACGGAAGCGCAGCTCGAGGCCGGCGACGAGAAGCTGGCACTGACCGTGAGCGGCTACATTTCGCGGCCGGAGGTGCAGCGGCCGAACCGCAACGCCATCTACATCTTCATCAACCGGAGGCTGGTGCGCGACCGGCTGCTGCTGCACGCGCTTACGGAAGCCTACCGTAACGTGCAGCCGCCGGGGGTATTTCCGGCGGCGCTGCTGTTCCTCGAACTGCCGGCGGAAGAGGTGGACGTAAACGTCCATCCTTCAAAGATCGAGGTGCGGTTCCGTCACCAGCAGTTTGTGCACGACTTCACGCGGGACGCGCTGCGGCAGGCGCTCTCGCGGGCACGGCCCATTGCCGCGTTTCCCGTCACGAACCTTCGGGACGATGCCGCTGCACCGGGGGGCGGACCTGGGATGGCCGAGGCGGCTGCGAGCGCGGGCGGAATGTTTCCTGCCGCGGCTTCGGGATTCACACCGGGAGCAGCGGTGGCGCCGTCGGACGATTTCTCGCTCGCGGGCGCGCCGTGGAAGCCGGAAGAGCTGCGATTCGGCTTTCCGGCGGAGCCGGCGGCCGTGGCAGACGAATTTGCGGCGCAGTTCCGCGCGGCCTCGCACAAGGATGAATTCGAAGCGCCGCCGATGAGCGCGAACGGAGACCAGATCGCCAATCTGAAACCTCTGGGGCAGGTGAGCGCGAGCTACATCGTGGCGGTGAATTCGGCGGGGCTGTGGATTGTGGACCAGCACGTGGCGCACGAACGGGTGCTCTTCGAACAGCATTTACAGGCAAGGCGCATGGGAGCAGTGACGGGCCAGCGGTTGCTGGTGCCGATGGTGGTGGAGCTTTCGCCGCGGCAGATTGTGATTGCGGAGCAGATTGCGGATGAGCTGGCGGCGAACGGGTTCGAAGTGACGTCGATGGGGCCGCGGTCGGTGGCGATCCAGGCGGCGCCCGCGCCGGTGAGCGCGGCAGACGTGGAGCGGCTGCTGCGCGAGATTCTGGACGCGGTGGAGCGGGAGAACCAGGCCATTTCCATTGAGACGCTGCAGGCGAAAATCGCAGCGTCCACGGCCTGCCACGCGGCAATTAAAGTGAACACGCCGCTCGATACGACGCGGATGGAGTGGCTGCTCGCGGAGCTGGCGAAGACGGAATGCCCGATGAGCTGTCCACACGGGCGGCCGGTGGTGCTGCGGTATTCGGTGAGAGAGATTGAGAAAGCCTTCAAACGCACATAGCGCCGCGCTTGCCGCCGCCGGTGACTCGTGACTGGTGATTGGTGACTGGTGAGGCGCGGAAACCACTCGAGCATGCAGCGCGAGTGGCCTAGACTGTCAACTCTCAACCGTTGACTGGCCATCTTTGGCCTTCAACTTCCAAGCTTCGACCTGTAGCATCCTCCGAGGCACACCCATGGCGGGATTGATTATTGCGATTGACGGGCCCGTGGGATCGGGGAAGAGCACGGTCGCGCGTCGCGTGGCGGAGCTGCTCGGATACCTGCACCTGGACTCGGGGGCCATGTACCGCGCGGTGGCGCTGCGGGCGATGCGCGCGGGAGTACCGCTCGACAACCCCGCCGGGCTGGAACGAGTGGCGCGCGAGGCACGGATTGAAATGGAAATGAATGGTCCCGAAGAGTCGGGAGGAGCGCGCGTGCTGGTGGATGGCGAGGACGTGACGGCGAACCTGCGCGGGGCGGAAATGTCGCAGGCAGCATCGCGAGTGGCCTTGGTGCCGGGGGTGCGGCGAGTGCTGGTGACGCACCAGCAGAGGATGGGGGCGGCGGGACGCATTGTGGTGGAGGGGCGCGACATCGGGACGGTGGTTTTTCCGCACGCTGGGTTGAAGATTTATCTGGACGCCGAATTGGAAGTTCGCGCGCGCCGACGGTGGGCGGAATACGAGCAGAAGGGCACGCCGACCGATCTCGCACGCATGGTGGAAGAGGTCCGCGAGCGGGACCACCGCGACCGGGACCGGGCTGCGTCTCCGCTGCGGAGAGCGTCGGATGCCGTATACGTGGATTGCTCGGCGATGGAGGCGGAAGAAGTGGCGCGGCTGATTGCGATGCTGGCGCGGGAGCGGGAGGCGGAGGGAGCGGGGGCGGTAAGGAGAGGATGAGGAGCACAGGCTGAAAGCCTGTGCTACCACCGCGTTCCACTACCCGGCAGGATCAGCCGTTCATTCCAAAAGCACAGGCTCGTTGCGGCCAGGATTCGCGCGCGGTAGGCTCGAAGTGAGAGCAAAGCGCGATGCGATGCAGAATGCTAGTCGCGGTGCTGGCCCTGGCGTTTTTCCTGCTGGCTGCGTGTCCCCTCGAGGCCCGCGGCATAAAAATCGGCACGCCCGGTCCCGATGACGGCCCGCAACTGGTGACCGCCGAGCCGGATCCGGTGATCCGGATACCTGTGGGCCATCAACATGCCGCGACCGGCTGTTTCGGCTATTTGTATTTTTCGAGGAAATCCATCCGCTATGAGGTCTTGCACCCCGACCGGGACAAGGTGCACGCATTCGAACAGCCTCTCTCGAACCTGACGGTGGCAAGGACGTGGACATTTCTCGGAAGCGAAATGTTCGCGGCAGAGTTCAAGTTCAAGGACGGTTCCGTCTATCATTTCTACCGCGTAAAGAAGAAGCTGATGGAAGCGCCGAACGAAAAGTTCGGCTGGGATGACATTCTGCCCTGGGACCTGCTAGTGGACGCGGCGACGAAGTTCGACGCGGTGCTCGCTCAGATACAAGCGAATCAGACCCTGGTGGCAGCAGCAACGAAGGCTACCGCGCCCGCACTGCCTCCCATTGACGATTCGACGGCGATGGATTCGGCGGGGCTGGATGTGCCGCCTCCGCCGCCGTGGAGCCGGCCGGTGGCGGCGCCCACGAACGCGGCAGGCAGCGGGCGGCCGTGAGCGGCGCGCGAGGATAAGGAAGCGGTGAGAGGGTACTGATGCAACGGCGGAAATCCCATATCTGGTTGATCGTTGCAGCGCTGTTGGCGCTGCTTGTTGCGACGGGGCTGCCTGCCGAGGCGCGGCAGCTTGCCAAGCAGCAAAAAGAGGCAGCGGCATCGGGTGCGCAGACATCCGGCGGGAGCGTGCCGCTGCGCATGGGATTGGTGATCAGCGATGCGACCCGATCCTACAAGACAATGATCATGCTGACGCGAATCGAATTCGGGAGGCGGCTGGCGGAAAAAGCGACAAAGATTTTCGATGAGACGTTTGCATCGGTCCGGCCAATGACGGAGCTTCCTTCCGGACCGCAAGGATACAGCGGTCTGGACCTGGTGGTGGTTGTGGAGGTGGGCGATGGGCACACGCAGACGCCGTTTCTCGGCACTCCCACCTATTTTCTGACGGCGCGGTTCACCGTGTTCAACGCGAACGGGCAGCAGATCCTGCAAACGCAGCACTCGGCGAACGACAAGGGCAGTCCTGCATCGGGTCCCGATTCGGTGGGAGAGGCGACGGTAAGAAAATTCATCCAGGAATTGATCCTGAACCCGGCCATTCGCGCGATGCTCGCTCCCGCGCCTGCGGCTCCGGTGGAGACCAAGCCGGTGGCGGCAGATACGGCGCTGATGGATTCGGCCGGATTGGACGTGCCGCCTCCGGCGCCGTGGCCCACGGCGGGCGGGCAAAACCTTCCAGGAAAACCCTAAAAAACGCCAGAGAAAACGCCAGAATGAAACCGGCAGGGAGCGCTCCGCTTCGTTGAGGCTGAGCCGATTGGGGCACGACGTGTCGTGCCCCTACAGAACGATGCTACTTAGCTGGGGCTGGACATGGAGGCGAGGAATTCGGCGTTGGACTTTGTTTTCGCCAGGCGGCCGAGGAGCAATTCCATGGCTTCGACGGGCGAGAGGGGGTTGAGCACTTTTCGCAGCACCCAGACGCGGTTCAACTCATCGGGGGGGAGCAGCAACTCTTCCTTTCGCGTGCCGCTGCGGTTGATGTCGATGGACGGGAAGATGCGCTTGTCCACCAGGCGGCGGTCGAGGTTGATTTCCATGTTGCCGGTGCCCTTGAACTCTTCGAAGATCACGTCGTCCATGCGGCTGCCGGTGTCGATGAGCGCGGTGGCGATGATGGTGAGCGAGCCGCCTTCCTCGACGTTGCGGGCGGCGGCGAAGAAGCGGCGGGGGCGCTGGAGCGCGTTGGCGTCAATACCGCCGGAGAGGACTTTGCCGGAAGGCGGAGTGACGGCGTTGTAGGCGCGAGCCAGGCGAGTGATGGAGTCGAGGAGAATGACGACGTCGCGCTTGTGCTCGACGAGGCGCTTGGCCTTTTCCAAAACCATTTCCGCGACCTGAATGTGGCGCTGCGGGGGTTCGTCGAAGGTGGAGCTGATGACCTCGCCTTTGACGGTGCGCTGCATGTCGGTG
>DASPSB010000283.1:0-5696 GCA_035624135.1 Candidatus Acidiferrales bacterium
GACCGAAGGCCTGGTGCGCGGCATGAAAGCCCTGGACACGGGAAAAGAAATCACCGTCCCGGTCGGACCATCCACGCTGGGCCGCGTGATGAACGTGCTCGGCGAGTCCGTGGATGAGCTTGGCCCCATCACCAGCAAAACCGAATTTCCGATTCACCGCCAGGCGCCCTCGCTCGAAGACCAGTCCACGCAAGCCGAGATGTTCGAAACGGGAATCAAGGTGGTGGACCTGCTCGAGCCTTACCTGAAAGGCGGAAAGATCGGACTGTTTGGCGGCGCGGGTGTGGGCAAAACCGTTCTGATTCAGGAGCTGATCCACAACGTCGCGATGCAGCACGGCGGCGTCTCCGTTTTCGCCGGCGTGGGCGAGCGCACGCGCGAGGGCAACGACCTGTGGCTGGAGATGCAGGAATCGCACGTGATCAAGGCGGGCGACCCGGAGAAATCGCGAGCCGCGCTCGTATACGGGCAGATGACTGAGCCGCCGGGCGCTCGCCTGCGTGTAGGCCTGACAGGACTCACGGTGGCCGAATATTTCCGGGACGTCGAAGGCCGCGACGTGCTGCTGTTCATCGATAACATTTTCCGGTTCGTGCAGGCCGGTTCGGAAGTTTCGGCGTTGCTCGGTCGAATGCCCTCTGCCGTGGGTTACCAGCCGAACCTGAACACGGAAATCGGCGAGCTGCAGGAACGTATTACGTCCACGAAAAAGGGCTCCATCACCTCGGTGCAGGCCATCTACGTGCCGGCCGACGACTACACGGACCCGGCGCCGGCCGCAACGTTCTCGCATCTGGACGCCACCACCAACCTTTCCCGGGCGGTAGTCGAGCGCGGCATTTATCCCGCTGTGGATCCTCTCGCGAGCTATTCGCGCATTCTCGATCCGCGGGTCGTCGGGCAGGAGCACTACACGACCGCGCGGGCGGTGAAATCCATCCTGCAACGGTACCGCGATCTCCAGGACATCATTGCCATTCTGGGGATGGAAGAGCTTTCGGAAGAGGACAAGCTGACCGTGGCGCGCGCGCGGCGGATCGAGAGATTCCTCTCCCAACCGTTCTTCGTGGCCGAGGCGTTCACCGGTACACCGGGCAAGTTCGTGAAGATTGCCGACACCATCCGCGGCTTCAAGGAAATCGTGGAGGGCAAACACGACGCGCTACCGGAACAGGCCTTCTACATGACCGGCACGATCGAGGAAGTGCTCGAAAAGGCGCAGAAATTGGCGGCTGCATAAGGCAAACCGGCTCCTATGGACCCCAAGAAGCTCAGCCTCGAAGTGGTCACGCCGGAGCGGCAAGTGCTCCACGAGGATGTGGACTTCATCCAGCTTCCCGGCCTCGATGGCTACCTCGGGATTCTCCCTGGCCACGCCCCGTTGCTTACGGAACTGGGCGCCGGTGTCTTGAGCTTCAGGAAGGGCAGTGTGACGCGTTACGCTACCGCGCTCGGTGGATTCGCTGAAGTGCTGGCGAACCGGGTGATCGTCCTGGCGGAGCGCTCTGAACTGGCGGAGGAGATCGATCTGGGACGAGCGGAGGCCGCCCGCGAGCGCGCCCTGAAACACCTGGAGGAGAAAGCGGGCCAAGTGGATTTTGAAGTCGCCCAGCTCGCCTTGCAGCGCTCGCTCATTCGCATCCAGGTGGCGCCGCGCGTTTCCCAGCGGCGGCCGCCCGGCGTTCTCGAACGCGACGGCAGCGGAAATCCTCCGGCAGCATCTAAATAGCCAGCCTTTGTTTCTCCGCGAGTTTCCCATGGCCGAAATTACGATGTATTCGACCAGTTGGTGCGGCGATTGCCGTCGCGCCAAGCTCTTTCTGCGCGAACGCAACGTACCGTTCCGCGAAGTGGATGTGGACGAGGATCCGGACGCCGAAGATCTGGTGATGCGGGTGAACGAAGGACGCCGCAAAGTGCCCACCTTCGAAGTGGACGGCCGGTATTTTTCCTGCAGCCCGTTCGATCCTTACCTGCTGTCCGAAGAACTGAATATCCCGCTGAACCCTTGATCGGCAGACGACCAAACTTCCTATCAGTACATTCGTCTTAAGGCCGTACAAACTCCGTTTGCACACGACGGCCGAGGAACTCGCCGTGGCGGGCCGCCTGCTCCTCGATGCGTTCGCGGAGGCTTCTGGCCGGCTTGGCGAACAATTCCACGGAGACGGCGAGCCTCCCGCCCCGTCCCAGTGAGTGCCGCCAGACGCCAGCGACGCGTCCGTCCAGCAGGACCACCGGCGAGATCCAGCCAAGGCTGCGATAGACGCGCTTGTAATGCCGCGGCTCGAGCAGGTGGTCCTTCTGCGCGTGGGCCAGCAGGTAACTGTCGAAAGCCGCCAGCAAGTTCACGGCCGGCCGGTCGAGTGCGCTCTGGCGAAGGGCTCTCAGGTCCTTGCGAAGCACCCATGCGGACCGGCCGGAAACTCTCACTTCCGCGAGGTCGGGCTTCGAAGCCTCCCAGACCGGGCGTGCTTCGGCCATTGGAATCCCGCTCCACTTGGAGAAATCCGCGAGGCAAGCGGGGCCGTAGCTGTGAAGAAACTTGGCGAGCAAACAGCGCTGCGCTTCTCCGGCAGGAACCGTTTTCCGGCGGGGAAGCCAGCGATCTACGCGCACAAACGTCACTTGCTGACCTTGGTCGGGACCGTAGCAGATCAGGCCTTCAACCAGGGCGAGCCGGTTTGCGTTCCACACGCGGGCCATCCACGCACGCACTCGGGAGCTGACGCGCGGACGAATGCGTGCCGTGAGCTCTTGCTTTGCCATTGGCCCAGCCTCGAGCGCTTCCATGGAGGCGCGCAGGAGCGCTTCCCGGTCGCGGGACGTAATGCCAAACCGGTCCATGATTCTCACCACGGCCGCGACACGGCTCCGGCGCACGGCAGCCGAATAGACGTGGAATTCGTCGGCGGGCAACAGGTGGACCGTCTGCCGCATGCACAGGCTCTTGACGAGCGTGCGCTCCTGCCACAGCGCCGATTCGATGTGTGCCGAAGAAAGCCCGCGCGTCCTTGCGGAAATATTCCAGTTCGCGGCGGGCATGAGCTGGGCCTGCACTCCGCAGACGTCGCGGCAGACCGTGACCGGATCACTTCCCTCCGAGGCATCGAGGTGATGCCGCGCCAGGCGGTAGGCGGCCACCTGCTGCGGGGTGACTCGATAAATCGGGCTGGCGGATCTTTTCATCGCGTGTGAGTTGCCGGTGGCGGGGCCTGCTTTGAAATTGCACGCAAAATCACAATGTGATTTCGCACCCGCGGGCGAACACGCGGGCGACGGCCAAATTGTCGTCAAGCAGGACAATATCGGCATCGGCTCCGGGCGCAAGCCGCCCCTTTTGCGCTTCAATGCCCAGCAGCCGCGCCGGATTAAAGCCGGCCATCTGTACCGCCGCCGCGGGCGGAACGCCGAGCTTCACCATGTGCTGCACGGCGCGGTCCAGCGTCAGGGTGCTTCCTGCGATCTTGCCCTCATGGTTCCGGCACACGCCCCCGCTGACGGTCAGCTCAATATTGCCCAACAGATATTTGCCGTCGGGCTTTGCCGTGGCCGCGGTGCCATCGCTGACGAGCAGTATCTGCTCCGCGCTCTTTGCAGCGAGCAGCAGCCGCAGCGCTGGATCATCCACATGAACTCCGTCGGCGATCACCTCTGCAGTGACGCGCGCATCGGTAAGCACTGCGCCGAGCACGCCTGTTTCCCGGTGGGAGAACGGGCGCATGGCATTAAACACGTGCGCTGCGTGGCGCGCCCCCAGATCGATGGCGCGAAGCGCGTCGCAATACGTCGCATCCGTGTGCCCCATCGCCACAACAATTCCGGCCGCGCACGCTGCCGAAATGGTCTCCCCTGCGCCTTGGAGTTCCGGCGCCAGTGTCAGGATGCGGGCAAACCCTTCGGCCGCGGTCAGAAATTTTGCCAGAACCGCGGGAGATGGCGCGATCAAGTGCTCAGCCGGATGCACTCCCCGGCGGGCCGGGCTCAGAAAAGGCCCTTCGAGATGTATGCCGAGACACTCCGCGCCCATTCGTTGATTGTCCGGCTGCCGGCGGATGGCGCCAGCCAGCCCCTCCAAGCTGCGTTGCGTGGACGTGATGCTGGCCGAAACAGTGGTGGCGACGAACGACGTGGTGCCGTGCTGCGCCAGGCACGATGCTATGGCCGCGAGCGCATCGGGTGTTGCCTCCATCGAATCCCGCCCGGCTGCCCCATGAATGTGCACGTCCACAAATCCGGGGACCGCCGTAAGCGCGCGTGCATCCAAATCCTGGGCGCCGGGTGGCAGCTCGAGGGCGCTGCGGGGACCAATGGAGCGGATCTGCCCGCCTTCCACCAGTATCAATGCATCAGAAATCTCGGCGAGGGGCGTGAGCGTGCGCCCAGTGTGGATGGCGAGCGAGGGCACGCCTCATCGTACAGCATGCCCACCCGGGCCGGAACGCGGAATTCGCGCAGTGGTGTTAGACTATGTGACCTGCACGACGGAGGGAACCGCACAAAATGGCGCACGAGAAGAATTTTCGGGCCTGGAAACGCCAACATCGCCGGCGCAAGGCCGCTAAATCGAAAATGAAACAGTACGAGGCAGGTAAGCTCGCCTACGACCAGCTTCCCGCTCTCGCGAAAGAATTTGTTGCCCGCAAACGCCGCTTCCTGCTGAAGACAGCGTGACGATTGTCGCCCCCGCCGGCGCACCTCGGCTGGCGGGCCGGCCTCCTACTTGGCCACCTTTTCGATAGTTTTTACCTGAATCGTGTCGCCTTCCAGCGTTCCAGTGACCTTGACCTTCTCGTTGGCCAGCGGCGCCGCTTTGTCCTGAGGCTGGATGATATACAGTTTGCCATTGTCCGGATTCGCTAGGGCGTACTTGGCGCCCTTATCCGTGACGCAGACGTTGACGCACGCGGCCGTGTGGTTGGCCTTATAGCCACAATGCGTGTCTGTGATCACTCCGGTCCAGGTGCCTTCCTGGCCTGCTGCAAGAACAAGTCCCGCCGTGAGCAGTAGTGCCGCGAGGAGAATCCAATTGCTTTTCATGTGTGTCCCCTTTCAGACAGGCGCGTCTTATTGTCGCGCGGAGCTCTGGCGGCGTCCACTTCGAATCGGCGGGCGGGCAGCAGCGAGGCAGGATTCGAAAGAAAACAGCGGGCCAGGAGCTCGGTGGTTCTCCTGGCCCGCGACGGGCAGCAATGCGTTCCGGGGAGGGGCTAGCTGCCCGAAGACTGAGCGGTTTGCAGGGTCTTCGGTGCGCTGACGTATCCGCTCACCTTGTTCTTTTCCACTTTGTTGATCACCAGCTCGAGGGCCTGCCGGCTCCCTGCGGTGTAGAAGAAGATCGGCTCGTTGATGGAGCGGTTCTTCTTTTCCAGCTTCATATCGTCCACGATCAGGTTGACGGTGAACTGGTGGTGTTTTGGATCTACTTTGCGCAGTTCGACGCTCACGCCGCCCACCTTTTGCGTATCGCCTTTGCCCTGCAGGCTGAACTCATAATAGTCGCGGAGGCCGAGCCGGCGGAGCTGGTCGATTTCCTCGTGGTTGCGGGCGATCAGAGTTCCAAACTCACTACGCGCCATTTGCAGGTTCTGCTTCTGCGCGTCGAGATCGGAGCGCACGCCCTTCACATCGTTGCCCACTGCCTCGACATCGGAGCCGTTGGCCTTGGTAGCGAGTTCTTCCTTTACCGTGCTGAC
>DASPSB010000289.1:0-3486 GCA_035624135.1 Candidatus Acidiferrales bacterium
GTTTCCACCAGCCTTCGCGAGCTCGAAGGCTGGGGCATCGTCCGCGTCGTCCATCAGCTCGGCGACCGCCGCGACCATTTTGTTTCCATGCCCGACGTGTGGGAGATGTTCCGCGTCATCACCCAGGAGCGCAAACGCCGCGAAGTGGATCCCACCCTGGCTGTGCTCCGCGAATGCGTGCAGCTCGCTCGCGAGACCTCGCCCGGCGATAAACACATGCGCGTGCGCCTGCTCGCCATGCTCGAATTTATGGAATCCATGTGCTCGCTCTACGAGGAAGTCCGCGGCCTGCCCACCGGCTCGCTTCGCCGCTTCGCCAAACTGCGCGGCCAGATGCGCCGCATCATTCCCGGTGCGCTTTCCCGCGAAGCCGCGCCGTCCGCCGCCGGCGGACGCACCAACGGCGAAGCGGAGAATTGAGGCACGCCATGGCCCGCAAGACTCTCTGGGTGCAGCCGCGGCCCCGCGGCTGGGTGCTCTACGACGCCGATTGTGGATTTTGCACGCGTTGGGCCTGGCGCATCGCTTTGTTCGTCGGGCCTCGCGGCTTTCATCTCGCCCCGCTTCAGGCGCCGTGGGTGCGCCGGCGCTTGGCGCTTCCTGAGAGCGAACTGCTCGATGAACTGCGCGTCCTCACCGCGGACGACATGCTCTACGGCGGCGCCGATGCGCTCCTCCATCTCGCCCGCCAAATCTGGTGGGCGCGGCCCATCGCCATGCTCGGCTGGCTTCCCGGCGTGATGCCTCTGGCCCGCGCTGCCTATCGCTGGGTGGCACGCCACCGCCATCATCTATCCGGCGCCTGCGAGTTGCCCCGCGTTCCAGGCGTGCGCAAAGCGCCCCCAATTCTTCCCCATTCCCGGGCCGGCCGCGCCTGACTGCGCCGCCGTGCAGTGCGGATGACCCGCTTGCCCCAGGCAGGCTCTCCTCCGCAACTCGGTAGGCCTTGTTCTATTCTTCGAAGACTCGTTGAATACGCTCGAACGCCCAATCAATTTCCTTGCGTTGGATCACCAGTGGTGGGGCGATGCGGATGACTTTGTCGTGCGTCTCCTTGCACAGGACCCCTTCGTTTTTCAATTCCTCGCAATACGGCCGGGCCTCCGTGTGCAGTTCCATGCCGATCCACAGACCCCTGCCCCGGACTTCCTTGATCGAAGAGCTGCGCAGCGTCCGCAGCAGTCCTAGGAAGTAGGCTCCGAGTTCTGCGGAGCGCTCCGTCAGCTTTTCGTCCACCAGTACTCTCAGTGCCGCGCGCGCCACGGCACACGCCAGCGGATTCCCGCCAAACGTGCTGCCATGATCCCCTGGCCGGAACACTCCCAGAATCTCTCTCGCCGCCAGCACCGCCGAGATGGGATAGAAACCGCCGCCCAGCGCTTTGCCGACGATCAGTATGTCGGGCTGGATTCCTTCATGCATGTACGCAAATAGTTTTCCCGTGCGGCCCAGGCCCGATTGAATCTCGTCCGCCGCCAGCAGCACGCCGTTTCGCCGGCAAATCTCGGACGCTTCCTGGAGAAAGCCTTCCGGCGGAATGATGATCCCGGCCTCGCCCTGGATCGGTTCCACCAGAAACGCGCACGTATTTCGCCCGATCGCTTCCTCCAGCGCCCTCGCATCGCCGTACGGGATCACCTTGAATCCCGGCGTGAATGGCCCGAATCCCCAGCGATACTGCGTCTCCGTCGAGCAACTGATCAGGGTCACCGTGCGCCCGTGAAAATTGTTCTCGCACACGATGATTTCCTGGCAGCCTTCCGGAATCCCTTTTACCTGGCAGCCCCATTTGCGCGCCGCCTTGATGGCCGTCTCCACGGCCTCCGCGCCGGTGTTCATCGGCAGCGCCATCTCGAATCCAGTCAGCTCGTGCAGGTCCTGGTACAGCAACGGAAGCTGGTCATTTCGAAACGCCCGCGAAGTCAGCGTGACTTTTCCGGCCTGCCCCACCAGCGCTTCGAGGATCTTGGGGTGGCAGTGGCCCTGGCTCAGCGCGGAATACGCGGCCAGGCAATCCAGGTAGCGCTTTCCTTCGGTGTCGTAGACCCACACACCTTTAGCGCTCTCGATCACTACATCCAGCGGAAAGTAGTTTTGCGCGCCGTACAAATTCTCCAGGTCAATAAAGTCTTGTGTCGTCCACACTTCTTCTCTCAGGTGAGTTGTTGGCATAACCTGTATCCACTCCCGCGGGTTCACCGCGTCCACCCGCTGATCACCTTTTCTCTCCCGCAAACTCGAGGTCGGACGCCGCGCGCCGCGAAGCGTCTTTCGCCGTCGGGATCACGTGCGTCCCCGCCGTTCCGCCCACCGCCGCGCAGAGAGCATCCACCGACGCGATTATCGCTTCGCTTCCTCCCCTGCGGAGAAATTGCAGCACGGACTCGACCTTCGGCCCCATGCTCCCCGGGGCAAACTGGCCGGCACGCGCATACTGATCCAGTTGATCCGCATCAATCCTGCGCAACGCCTGCTGTGACGGCTTCTTGTAGTCCAGGAAAACGTAGTCGGTGTCGGTCCCGATGACGAACATCTCCGCTCCCAGCTTCGATGCCAGCAGGCTGGAAGCCAGGTCCTTGTCAATCACCGCTTCCACGCCCGCCAGGTTCCCGTTCACCCACGCCACCGGAATGCCGCCTCCGCCGCAGGCAATCACCAGCGCGCCGAGCTGGACGAGGTGCCGGATTGCCTCCAGCTCGATAATCTCGCGCGGCTGCGGCGACGGCACCACGCGCCGCCATCCGCGCTCTGCGTCCATCACCACCGTCCATCCGCATTGCCGCCTGCGTTCTTCCGCTTCTTCGACGGTGTAAAACCTGCCCACAGGCTTCGTCGGATTTTTCATTGCCGGGTCATCGAGAGACACCACGCACTGGGTCACCACCGTGGCCACGGGCATTTGCAATCCGGCTCGCTTCAGCTCGCTGTGCAGCGCCAGTTGCAGCAGATAGCCCATTTCTCCCTGCGTGGACGCGTCGCACACGTCCAGTGGATGCCGCGGCACCACTCCCACCGCACCTTCCGAGAGCAGCAGCTCTGCGCCCACCTGTGGCCCGTTTCCGTGTGTGAGGACCAGCCTCCAGCCCTCGCGGCCGAGACGCACCACCTGCGCAGCGATTCGCCGTGCATTGGCAAGCTGTTCGCCCACCGCGCCCTTTTCGCCCGGGCGAATCAAAGAATTGCCGCCGATGGCAAGCACCATTGTCTTCATCGCCGCACCTGGTTACACGAGCGCAAACTCCGGCGCCTCCGCCGGTCGCGTCGCCTTCAGAGGCGCATGCTTCATCAATTCGAGCAGGATGGCCTTCTGCACATGCAGGCGGTTTTCGGCCTGCTGGAAAACCACCGACCTCTCCGAGTCGATTACGTCCGTGGTCACCTCTTCACCGCGATGGGCCGGCAGGCAGTGCATGAAAATGGCTGTCGGTTTTGCGCGCGCAAACAATTGCTCATTCACTTGATAGGAACGGAAAATCCGCCGCCGCT
>DASPSB010000291.1:0-8214 GCA_035624135.1 Candidatus Acidiferrales bacterium
GTCCCTGCCCGCAGCGCCTAGGATCAGGATCTTCCGCATGGCGGCTCACCGCCGGAGAATTACGTTCCCATGCTCATGCCGGACGCCCGGCCCCGCCGTGACCCAAATCACGTCCCGGCGTGACACCTGAAGCAGTGCCGGGCTCCGGTCGCCTGCGCCCTCTCGCTGTCTCACTACTCTTCCTGCCACGCTTCGGAGTGCCGAACTCCCCGTCCGACCCCGCTCTTTTCGCCCCCCGTTTGAGTCCTGATAACTATGTTATGTAAACCTGTTTCTGCCTTCAAAATCCCGCTCAAAACATCTCTTTTCGCCTCATTTTCAGACGAAATTCCTGCGATTTGCCCTTCACAATCGGCAGGGGACCTCAGGACGAACGTTCGAGCACGCTCCGGTAGTAGGCTTCGTAGCGGGGGATTATGTCATTCGAGCAATATCGTTTGCGGGCGTTCGCTCGGGCTTTCTGCCCCATTTCGCGCGCGCGTCCGGGAGTGGAGAGAATCTCGACTGCGTACCGTGCCGCTGCGGCTACGTCGCCCACTCCAACCAGATAGCCGTCCACCCCGTGCGTCACCACTTCCGGCACCCCGCCCACGTTCGTAGCGATCACCGGAACCTCGCAGGCCATCGCTTCCAGCGCCGCCAGTCCGAACGATTCCAGCTCACTCGGCAGCAAAAATACGTCCGCGTGGGCCAGCATTTCGTAAATACGGTCCTGTTTTCCCGGGAACAGCACATCCTTGCCCACGCCCTTCTTGAAGGCGAGCCATTCCGCGGCGCCGCGGTCGGGCCCTTCTCCCACCATGATGAGTTTCGCCGGCATCTTCTCGCGCACCAGCGCAAAGATCTCCACCACGTCCGTCACGCGCTTTACCGGGCGGAAATTCGAGAGGTGCATCAGGATCGGTTCGCCTCCGGGCGCCCATTCCGCGCGGCGGGCTGCGTCAGCCACGCGATGGTATTCATCGCAGTTGACGAAATTCGTGATCACCTCGATCGGCTGCGAAATCCCAAACGTTTCCACCGTCGCACGCCGCAGGTATTCCGAGACGCTGGTAATCCCGTCGCTCTGCTCGATGGCGAACTTCGTCACCGGCAGATAGCTGCGGTCGCGTCCCACCAGGGTGATGTCCGTCCCGTGCAATGTGGTGATGAACGGCACCCGCCGCGGAACCACCATCTGCCGCGCCAGCAGCGCGCTCACCGAATGCGGGATGGCATAGTGCACGTGCAGCAGGTCCAGTTGCGCGCTCGAGGCCACTTCCGCCATTTTTACCGCCAGCGACAGCGTGTACGGCTGGTGGTCGAACAGCGGATACGTGCCCACCTCCACTTCGTGAAAGTGGATGTGCTCGTTCGAGTAGTTCAGGCGGATCGGAGGCGCGTAGCTGATGAAGTGGATGTCGTGCCCGCGCGCGGCCAGCTCCATGCCCAGCTCCGTGGCCACGATTCCCGAGCCGCCGTAAGTCGGATAGCATGTGATTCCGATGCGCATCGTTTTCGCGTGCTCGTGAATGCGCGGTTGCGCCGCGTGCGAGCCGGATGCTAGATTCGCCGTCCGGCCCGGTGCGGCATCATACGCCACCGCACCGGATTAGACGCGGAGGGAGCATCGGCGGTGACACGGCTGGCGGGCAAAATCGCGTTTATCACTGGAGCGGGCACCGGAATCGGCCGCGCATGCGCGCTCGCGTTTGCCCGCGAGGGCGCGGGCGTCGCTCTCGCCGGCCGCAGAATCGCTCCGCTTCAGGCCGTTGCGGAGGAAATCCGCGCCGCGGGCGGAAACGCGATTCCCCTGGTCTGCGATGCTACCGTTCGCGGGGATGTGGAACGCGCGCTCTCCGCCGCCGAGCTCCACTTCGACCGGCTGAATTGCATCGTGAACAATGCCGGCGCACTCCTGGTGGCCAGCGCCGAATGCACCTCCGATGAGGAGTGGCAGCGCATTCTCGCCGCGAATCTCACCAGCGCCTTTCTCGTCTCCCGCGCCGCGCTCGGACCGCTGCGCCGCGCCGGCGGTGGTTCCATCATTAATCTGTCGTCGTCTTCCAGCGGCATCGTTTCCATGAAGCAGCGCGTGGCCTATTCATCTTCGAAGGCCGGGGTCATCGGCCTCACCCATGCCATGGCCATGGACCACGCCGCGGAAGGCATCCGCGTCAACGTCATCTGTCCCGCCATGGTGGAAACGGAGATGGTGCAGGACATTTACGCCGCGCATTCCGACCCGGCCGCCGCGCTTCGCGCCCGGCTGACCACCATCCCCATGGGCCGATTCGGCCGCGCCGAGGACGTTGCCCATCTTGCCGTCTATCTGGCCTCCGACGAATCCTCCTGGATGACGGGCGTGGCTCTCCCGCTCGATGGCGGCCTCACGGCAACCTGAAATGAACCCGCCGAAAACATTCGCAGAGCATCCCAGCGCGCGCGCGATGGAGAAGGAGCTGAGGCGCCGGCTGAAGACGATCGGCATCCTGCGTTTCTTCGGTTTCCGCCTGGTGTCAGCGGCGCCCGGCCGCGTGATGATTTCCTATCGAGTGCGGCCTCATCATTTGCAGGTTCATCGCGTGGTTCACGGGGGCGTGGCCGCGACGCTCGCGGACACGGCAGGCGGCCTGGCGACCATCATGTCTCTACCTCTGGGAACGCGCATCGCCACGGTCGAAATGAAAATCAATTTCCTCGAGCCCATCGAGCGCGGCACGGTCACCGCCGACGCACGCGTCATCCGTTGCGGCCGGAATTTCTCGGTGGTGGACTGCGATGTACGGGATTCTGAGGGCCGTATGGCGGCGAAGGCCCTGATGACGTTCGCCATCGGCGTCGGAGCAGTTCCCGAAAAAAGATAAATTCGGTGAAAAAGGGGCTGGTCAATCGCAGGGACATTCGCCCTGCGGGATAGTGCCACGCATTGCGAGTTGCTATTGCCCGTTCGTTCCGCCCGTCGAATACTCCTCGCCGTCCTTGAACAGGTATTTGATGGAGTGTTTGTAGATCAATAGGTTGGGACTGCCCGAGCGGGTCAATTTGATACAGTCGCGGTCGTACCATTCGATCACGCCATGCAGCATTTCGCCGTCCGTCAAGACTACCGCCACCGGAGTGCGCGACTGCATCTGCTTCACATAATAAAAATTCTCCGCGCTGGTCTGGTCGGGCGGCGCTGGCTTCTTCCGCACCGGGGTGGGTTGCGGCAGGGCATTGGGTCGCGGAGCGTACGCAGGTTCCTTCAGATCGTTCAGCGGCGGTCGGAAGAGTTTGCGGTTCACGGCGATGTCTCCTCGCTAGGCGAAAAATTCAACCGCGGCGCGGAAAGCTGGGGCGTACTCCGCTCCGCTTGTTTCGATGCTGGACGCGCGGTCCGGGTGACCTTCGGGGCAGTTCAACGCACGGCCAGTGCCGCAGCCATGCTGTCCAGACCCAACTGCCGGTTCGTATTGCGGCGTACCCCGCTGGAGAGGGCATCCAAGCGGCTCACGGCGCGCGCCACCCAATCGCACGGAACGCGCTTTGCGAGTGCCTCGATCTCCCCCTGCAGGTCGGGATTCCGCAGTGCCGGGGAGGATACTCCCGAAACCGCGTCGAGCAGGTCGTGAAACAAATTGTAGAACAGCTCGAGCAGGTTTTCAAATCCCATCGCTTCGCCCTTGGTGAGCTGGGCGGTCAGTTGGAACACTTCTGTAAACTCGCGCCCTGCGGCCACCCGCTCCACCAGATCCAGCACTTCGCGGCGCACCCGCCGCGATTCCTCCAGGTCCAGCGCCAGCGCCGCGCCCGGACACCCGCGCGCGAGCTGCGCCGCCAGCCGCCGCGCCGCAGGAGCCATCTTCTTATGTTCGTCGAGCACGCCTTCCACGTCGGCTATCGCCAGCGGCGCGAAATGGAATTGCAGGCAGCGCGAACGGATCGTCGGCAGCAGCGCGTCCGGCTGCGCCGTCAGCAGCACCAGCGTCGAAGTTTCCGGCGGCTCTTCCAGAATTTTCAGAAATGCGTTCGAGTGCGCTTCCGCCATCGTCTCCGCGCCTTCCAGCAGAAACACGCGCCGCCCCGCCGCGGGCGCGAACTGGGCCGCGCGCTGCACCGCGCGAAGCTGGCCCAGCCGCAGCACGGGCCGCGCCACCGGATTCCGCAGCCGCACCGGGTCCGGCACCAGCAGCCACACGTCCGGATGCGTCTGCAGAATCAGCGGCACGCGCTCCACCGTTGCCGTGTCCGGGTTGGCCCCGCGGGATTCCAGGCCGCGTTCCACGAGCGGGCCCGGGACGGCGAGTTCTCCGATTTTCCGGCAGGCCTCGCATTCGCCGCAGAAATCGCCCTGAGCCGCGAGCCGTTCGCAGTTCGCTGCCTGCGCGAACATCAGCGCCAGCGTGAATTTGCCCATCCCGCGCGGCCCGGCAAACAGCAGCGCATGCGGCACACGCTCGCGCCTCAGCATCCCGCGCAGCGCGGTCACAATCCGTTCGTTTCCGTGGTATTGGCGGAAAGGCATGGAGCGATGCGCGGCTATCCCGAGCCGCCGATATCGTAATCGTGCTCTTCTTCCTCGTGTTTCGGAGCGGTCGCTGCAAGAGCCTGCACGGCCCGGAATCGCGCCAGCCGCACCTCCACCGCGGCCATCACCAGCGCATGGATTTCATCCGCCGTGCGCGCGTGTCCTGTGGCCGGCTCGTAGCAGTCAATCGTAATCCAGTTTTCTCCGCGCGCCAGCTCATCGTAGAGCGCGGCCGTCGCCGCCAGATGCTGCGTATCGCTCTCGTGCAAGTCGCCTTCGCCGCCGCCCGCGCGCCGGATTTGCATGCGCTCCTGCGCCTCGCTCGGGTCGATGCGCAAGTACAGCACCAGGTCCTCCACGGGCAGCTCGTAGGCCCCGTATTCCAGTTTGCGCAGCCAGTCGAGGAATACGCCGCGCTCCCCCGGAGGCGTTCGCGATCCCTGATGCGCCAGGTTCGAGGCCACATAACGGTCTGCCAGCACCGTTTTACCCGCTTCGAGCGAGCCCACAATGCGTCCCCTTTGTTTCAGCCGGTCGCCGGCGAACAGCATGGCGGAAAAGTGCGGGTCCACCTGCTCCAGCGGCCCGAATTCCCCGCTCAGGTAGCGCTCAATCAGCCGCCCGAAAAACGATTCGTAGGCGGGGAAACTGATCACCTCGATGGGAACGTTGCGGGCCGCCAGCGCTGCGGCAAGCCGCGTGATTTGCGTGTGCTTCCCGGCGCCGTCAATCCCCTCGAAAACGATGAGCATGCCGCGCGCCATGGCGCGGCAGTCTACCGTCTAGTGAGCGCGCGTTCAAGCGGCTCGGAAAAGTAGCGGATCTCCCGGTTGGTCCGGCGGAAAATCGAAAAACGAAAATCGAAAAGCGGCCTGCCCGCACCTGCGTTGACAGTCGGAGTAATTTCACTTACCGGTGCCTGAGCCAAAGAATCCAGCCCAGAACGGCGCCGAACAGCAGAGCAATCACAAGAAACGTGCGAGCTTCGGGGATTCCGACAAGCACCATCACGAGGACGGCTGCCACCACGAGAAGACCCACCGGGTGACCAGTCCATTGACCAGCGCCACACTGGCCCTGGGGCACAAGATGCTCGGACTCTGGCTCCCGTGAGCGAATCTTGCGCCGCGAGCCTAGGCCAGCGTAGGTCCACCTATCCATGCGCTCGATTATACGCCTCCGCTCCGCGGGCTCCGGCAGTTCAGCGCTCGGCGGGTGCTCGTTCACTTTTGCTACTATTTCGGGCCATGGCCACGGGTGCCTCCGCCATTAGGGATAACTTCGCCGCGGCGAAGAAGCGCATGGCCCGCGCCGCCGAGCGCGCCCGCCGCAGCGCCGACGACGTGACCCTCGTCGCCATTTCCAAAACCTTTCCAGTGTCGGCGATTCGCGCCGCATGGGAAGCCGGGATTCGCCATTTCGGCGAAAATCGCGTTCAGGAATGGGAGTCGAAGCACAACGATGTCGCTGAACTCTCCGCCACCTGGCATCTCGTCGGCCATTTGCAAAGCAACAAGGCCCGCCGCGCCGCTGGCCTGTTTCACTCCGTAGATTCCGTGGAAAGCTTGGACCTCGCCCGCCGGCTCGATGCCGCTCTGCGCGAGGACCCTCATTCCGGCCAGCGAAAACTGCGCGTTCTCCTTGAAGTCCGCCTGGCCCCTGAAGAAACGAAAAGCGGCGTCGAGCCGGCGGACGTCGACGCCCTCGCCCGTGGCGTTCTACTCCTTCCGCGGCTCGAACTGGCCGGCCTGATGTGCATTCCTCCGCCCGCGGACGATCCTCAGGAGATGCGGCCCTATTTCCGTCGCCTGCGCGAACTGCGCGACACGTTGGGTGCGTCGCTGGGCGTCCAGCTCCCGACGCTTTCGATGGGCATGAGTCACGATTTCGAAGTAGCCATCGAGGAAGGCGCTACCGAAGTGCGCCTGGGCACCGCGCTGTTCGGCTCACGCACGTAGGGGCACGACATGTCGTGCCCCTGCACCCGGGCGTCTTGCCCAAATTTTGGAGCTTCGGGATTGCCGGTGGGCTTTTGCATGGGTACATGCTCGCTCTAACCGAAAAAGACGGCGAACTCATCTTCTCCGTGCGCGTCAAGCCGCGCTCCAGCCGCGACGCTATCGAAGGCGAACGCGAAGGCGCGCTCGTCATCCGTCTCACCGCCCCTCCTGTCGAAGGCGAAGCCAACAACGCCCTCCTCCGTCTGCTCGCCGCGCGTTTACACACCCCAAAATCGGCTGTTAGAATTCTGAGTGGTGAACGCGGCAGACTGAAGCGCGTAGCCGTGCGTGGCGTCACGGCCGTCGAAGTCCAGCGATTGGCAGAAAAATGACCGTTGGCTGCCGGGTGGCCTCAGACCCATCGCTTTAAAGTGGGTTGTGCCCCCGGCGCACAGGGTCTAATTTCGACGATCGTTTCGTCCCAAGGGGTAGGAGGCTGGCCGGGACCTGGGAAGCCCCATATCGGCTCCTGGCGGGCTGCGCGGGCAGCCCCCCGGTGGCAAAAGTCGCAGTTTTGCGAGGGAGAGTGCCATGAATCTCCAGGAAATTCAGGCGGAATTGCGGGCCGAAAAACTCGACGGCTGGCTCTTCTACGACCACCATCGCCGCGACCCCATCGCGGCGCGCATCCTCGGCCCGGGCAACGGATGCATGAACACGCGCCGCTGGTTCTACATGATCCCGGCGCGTGGCGAGCCGCGCAAACTGGTTCACCGCATCGAATCCGCCGCGCTCGATCATCTGCCCGGAAAAAAGACGGTGTATTCGGGCCGCGACGAGCTGGAGTCGGGCCTGAAAAAAACTCTCGGCGGCGCCAGGAAAGTCGCCATGCAGTACTCGCCGCGAAATGAAATCTTTTACGTCTCGATGGTGGACGCGGGCACTGTGGAACTCGTCCGCGGGCTCAAGTGCCGCGTGGTCAGCTCCGCCGATCTCGTGCAGCTCTTCGAAGCCACTTGGACCCCCGCGCAGGCCGAATCCCATCGCGCCGCCGGCGTGCTCGTGGACCAGATTACGCAGGCGGCCTTCCGCCGGGGCGCCGATTTCGTTCGCGAGCGCCGTCCCCTCACCGAATACGATCTGGTGCAATGGATGGTCGGCGAATTTCGCGCCAAGGGCCTGGAGGCGGAAGACGGGCCGAACGTCTCCGTGGGCCCTTCGAGCGGCGACCCGCACTACGAGCCGCGCGCCGGCTCGAGCCGTCCCATCCGCGAGGGCGAACTGATGCTGCTCGACGTGTGGGGCAAGCTCGCCCGCCCCGACAGCGTCTATTACGACATCACCTGGATGGGCTATCTCGGCGCGGAAGTGCCGGAGCGCTACGCGAAGATTTTTTCGGTCCTTCGCGAGGCCCGCGATGCCGCCGTCGCGTTCGTGCAGAAAAATGTGCGCGCGGGCCGGCCCATCTCCGGCTTTCAGGTGGACCGCGTGGCGCGCGGCATCATCGACAAAGCGGGCTACGGGAAGAATTTCGTGCATCGCACCGGGCACAGCATCGGCCGCGACGTCCATGGGGCCGGCGCGAATATGGACGACCTGGATATCCACGACGTACGCCGGATTTTGCCGCACACGTGTTTTTCCATCGAGCCGGGAATTTATTTTCCGGAGTTTGGTGTGAGCACCGAAGTAAACGTGTATGTGGACGAGCGCGACGCGGGGACCACGGGGGCCGTCCAGCGGGAAATCCTGCCGCTGCTCGCATCGTAGAGGCGCTGCTTGCTG
>DASPSB010000205.1:0-5944 GCA_035624135.1 Candidatus Acidiferrales bacterium
GGTGGCCTTCCTGGACGAGTTCCTGCCGGTGATTGCCGGCTGCGAAATCAACGACGACCCGTACCGGCCCATCTGCAAAGCCTGCCGCGAGCGCGTGGCGCGCTATGGGGACGAGACTCCCATCGCCTGGCTGCCACGCAATGAGCGCTACGTCGAAAAACTGGCCACGCCGGACGTGACCATCGCCGACATCATCGGCGACGTGGATCCCATCCGCGCCGCACGCGGGGGCCGCGACCTTTCCGACGAGCTGACCATGCATTACGGCCTGCTGCCACGCGCCAACCGCGGAGTATTCGCCATCAACGAACTGCCCGACCTGGCCGGAAAAATTCAGGTGGGATTGTTCAACATCATGCAGGAAGGCGACATCCAGATCAAAGGCTACCCGCTGCGGCTGCCGCTCGACGTGCTTCTGGTGTTCACCGCGAACCCGGAGGATTACACGGCGCGGGGTAAAATCATCACGCCACTCAAAGACCGCATTGGCGCGGAAATCCGCACGCACTATCCCGTGTCCGTCGAAGAGGGCCTGCGCATCACGCACCAGGAGGCCTGGACCGAACGCGGCGAGCACATCCCGCTGGAGATTCCCGTATTCGTCCGCGAGATCATCGAGCAGATTGCGTTCCTAGCGCGCGAGGACAAACGAGTGGACAAACGCTCCGGCGTGAGCCAGCGCCTGCCGATTTCCGTGCTGGAGTCGGTGGCCAGCAGCGCGGAACAGCGCGCGGTGCGGCTGCAGGAACGCCCGGCGGTGGCGCGCGCGGCGGACATTTACGCCGCGATGCCTTCCATCACCGGAAAAATCGAGCTGGAGTACGAGGGCGAGCTTCGCGGGGCAGACACGGTGGCCCGCGAATTGATCCGCGGCTCGATCGGGCGGGTCTTCGAACGGCACTTTAGCGGCGTCAATATGGACAAAACCGTGGAGTGGTTCCAGAACGGCGGCGAACTGAAACTTTCGGGCGCGATGCCCGCGCGCGACCAGCT
The DNA here is from genome assembly GCA_035624135.1 of Candidatus Acidiferrales bacterium. Lineage (GTDB taxonomy): Bacteria > Acidobacteriota > Terriglobia > Acidiferrales > UBA7541 > JOPF136. Next base: position 994 of record DASPSB010000205.1, read on the forward strand.
CGCGCTGATGAAGAAGGTGCCCGGCCTGCTCGAACGGCTCGACCGCCTGGGCGCACGCGAGGGCTGCGCGCCGGCGATCGCGGTGGCCGCGGCGGAATTTGTGCTCGAAGGATTGTGGGCGCACCGGCGGGTGAGCCGCAGCGAGGAACGCGGATACCACGCCGAGGCTCCGCGGCCGGCGGAAAGCCGGGAGCCGGAGCCCTATTCGGGGCGTCCACCAAGGCGCCAGTTCAATTGAGACTCCGGATTATGTTAACTGTGAAAAGGCGTAAAAATCGCGCCAAAAACCTGCAAAAACGGATCATTTTCTGAGCATTTCATGAAAATTACGCGCTATTCGAAATACACCGGGGAGCCCGCAGACGCGGTGGACCTGGAGGATCTCGTCAGCCGTCTCTCCGACTATTTGCTCCAGAGCGGGTTCGAGTCGCCGTATTCGCACTGGGGCGAAATCGAACCCGAGCGCACGACGGAATCGCTGCGCCAGGCCATCCTGCAGGCGCTGGAAGACGGCGAACTGCTTTCGAAAGAGCTGATGGACGCGCTGATGAACGATCCCGAGCGGCGCAAAGAGCTGGAGCGCCTGCTGGACAGGCTGGTGGAGCGGCTGACGAACGAGGGATTCATCAACCAGCAGCCCATGGTGACGGAGGCGGGCCAGCGGGCGCCGCGCGGGCGCGCCGACCGCGAACCGGAGAGCCGCGTGCGATTCGAAATCACCGACAAGACCATCGATTTTCTGGGCTTTCGCGCGCTGAAGGACCTGATGGGCTCGCTGGGCAAAAGCAGCCTGGGCCGGCACGACACGCGCGATCTGGCAACGGGCGTCGAAGCCACGGCGGCGTCGAAACCCTACGAATTCGGGGACACGATCAACCTGGACATCGGAGCAACGCTGTTCAGCGCGGTGCAGCGGAACGGGCCCGGGATTCCGATCGAGCTGGATTACTCCGACCTGCGCGTGCACCAGTGCGATTACCAGAGCTCGTGCGCCACCGTGATCCTGCTCGATTGCAGCCACAGCATGATCCTCTACGGCGAGGACCGGTTCACGCCGGCCAAACGAGTGTCGCTGGCGCTTTCGCACCTGATTCGCACGCAGTATCCCGGCGACTCGCTGCACCTGGTGCTGTTCCACGACACGGCGGAGGAGTTGCCGCTGGCGGAGCTGGCGCGCGTGCAGGTGGGCCCGTTCTACACGAACACGCGCGAGGGATTGCGGATGGCGCGGCGCATCCTTTCGCGGCAGAAGAAGGACATGCGGCAAATCGTGATGATTACGGACGGAAAGCCTTCGGCGCTGACGCTCGATGACGGGCGCGTGTACAAGAACGCGTTCGGGCTCGACCCGATGGTGGTGAGCGAAACGCTCGACGAGGTGGCGCGCTGCCGGCGCGCGGGAATCATGATCAACACGTTCATGCTGGCGAGCGACTACGCGCTGGTGCGCTTTGTGCAGAAGGTGAGCGAGATGTGCCGCGGCAAAGCCTACTTCACGACGCCGCACACGCTGGGCCAGTACCTGCTGATGGATTTTCTGTCGAAGAAGACGCGGCACATCCACTGAGCGAGGCGGCGCGAATTGGACGGCCCGGGCAAATCGTATAAAATCGAAGTTGATGTTCCGCAATCTGATTCGTAGGCTGCAGGGGAGACCGCTCCACATGCTCGAGGCCGGTTCGAAAGCCCCGCCGATCCAGCTCAGCGATACAGAGGGAAAGCGCGTCTCGATAGCGGAGCTGCTGAAGAAGGGTCCGGTGGCCGCTGCGTTTTACAAGGTGAGCTGCCCGGTCTGCCAGTACACGTTTCCGTTTCTGGAGCGCATCCACAAGGCCTACGGAAACACGAACGTGACACTCGTGGGCGTTTCCCAGGACGACGCAGGCGACACGCGCGAATTCGGCGCGGAATACGGGCTGAGCTTCCCTTCCCTGATTGACGCGTCCGGCTATCCGGCTTCAAACGCCTACGGCATCACCAATGTTCCGACAGTTTTTGTGATCGAGCCGGAGGGCAAAATTTCGTCGAGTTTTACCGGATTCGACAAAAAGGCGCTGGAGGAAATTTCCGAGCGGTTTGCGAAGCAGGTGTCGAAGCCGGTGGCTCCCGTTTTCCAGGCGGGCGAGAATGTACCCGACCACAAACCGGGTTGAGGCTCGAAGAACTAGGTTCCGTGCGAACCGACCCAGCTATCGGGCCGCGGCGACGGCAGCAGGCTGCTCGAGATGGGCGCCGGCCTTTGCCAGATAGATATTCAGCACCGGGCCGTTGAACCGCGCAGTCACCTCGCGCGGATCCACATCCACATCAAAGTCGTGAACGCGGAAGATCCAGTCCCTGCGCGGCCGTGCCGTCTCTCCGGGCGGCTCGGGAATCGGCCGGCGGTTGCGGTCGAAACCACATAGCGTAACCCGGCGCGGCTCGACGTAAATCTCGAAGGGGCCGTCATCGAACAGAGACGCATCCGCGGTCAGACAGACGCGCTGATTCTGAACGATCACGCCGCAGTCGAGCGGGCAGACCGCTTCCGAGTAGGCGCGTTGCCAGTGCTCGACGTCATGGCCCGGCTGGCAGCCCTGCTCCTCGTAGAGTCGATAGGCGTGCCAGGCGACGGCGTCGTGCATCTTGTTGTTCAGGTCGTTCCCGTACACGGCGCGGATCTTCAAGTCGTGGGGATGCGGAGCCTGGCGGATTGTAATGGGTTTGGTCATACGCCGCCTCCGATTCTTGCGCAATTTCCCGAAGATTGTATGCGGCAAGGGGTGGGCAAAACGCAACGCCAGCCATCACACTAGGGTGTGACCTGGAACACGGCAGCAAATTCCTTCCCGCGTTACAGAGAAACCGTAACAAAGGCGAATTCGAAGGGGTCGGAGGAAGTAAGAAGGGCCCTGCGGGTCCCTTAACGGGACGGGGCCGGACGAGATCGCCGGGTAAATCCGGCGCATGGCCTGCGGCGAAGACCTCCTGAGGCGCCGCAAGGCTATATTGAGGCAGCGGCTGGCAGGAAGTAATAGTCAAGCGCCCAGGGGCTGCGACGCACCGGCCTCGACCGGCCGGATCCGCTTCCGAGCCAGCCGCTGCCTTTCTCTTTCAGGAACTTCCCACACGACGGCGGCGCGGTAACTTCCGCGCTTCTCACACCATGACCGTTGGACTTCGCGCCCTGCAATGAGTTACCGAATTTAGAGGGTTGGGGCGGAGTCAGCGCGCGGCCCCGCCCGAGGTTCTGCTGTGCTCAGTAACTGGCGCCTTCGGGCACCAGAACGAGTTCGACGCGGCGGTTGGATTCGCCGGCGCCGGCCACGCCTGCTTCCGTTCGCGTGCTGACGCGGCCCGGGTCGATCCCGTGCTTTTTGTCGGTGATGTACTTCTTGGCGTTATTGGCGCGCTCTTCCGCGAGCTTCTTGTTCTTTTCCTTCGCGGGATCCTGGAAGCCGGTGATGACGAGCGTGCTCTTGGGATCATTCTGCATGCGCACCACCACGTCGTCGAGCGTGCGGCTGCAGATGTTGTCCACGCGCGCGCTATCCAGCTTCTTGAAGAGGCATTCGCCGAGCTTGCTGGCCTGCGGCTTGGCCGGAGGCGCGGCGACTCTGAGATCCGCCACACAATCGGCGGCGCCGCCATGACCGTCTGTGACGCGGCCGGTGACGCGATAGCCGCCCGGGGCCAGACCGCTGGTGTCCAACTGTACCTGCGAGCCGGAACCGGAGATTTGTGCTCCGTTGCTCCGCCAGGAGTATTCCAGCGGGAATCCTTCGGGACTCGCGCCGGTGCCCGTGATATTGACACGTTCGCCCGGCATAACCGTGCTGGGAGATGCCGAGCAAGAAAGCGTAGGCGGACGAGGCGCGGGCCGCGGCTCGACACGAACGGTGACCGAGCAGCTCGCGTTGCCGCCGTGGCCATCGTCCACGCGCGCGGTGATGGTGTAGCTGCCGGGCGCGGCTCCGGAGGGATTCCACCGCGCTACGTTGCCGGTAGCCTCGACACGCCCGCCCGTGGCCGTCCAGGTGTAGGTGAGCGTATCGCCGTCGGGATCGCTGCCGTTCGCACGGATGGGAATCGTGTCATTGGAACCCTCCATGATGGAGGTGACATCCGAGGAGCAGCTCACCGTAGGCGGCCGGTTCACGGCGATGGGCTTGGCGCCCCAGCGAAACACGATGCCTGCGGAATAACGAAAATCGTTCTGCGGCTTGTAGCCATTCGGGAAGTCATAGTCGGTGAGGAAATACTCAAACTGCGCGGGGCGGATGGCCACGTGCTTCGTGATGCCGAAATCCAATCCGGCGCCCATTGCCATGGCGAAGCTGCTTTTGGAGTTCGTCGGAGTCATGCCGGAGACGACGTCGGGTACGTTGGCATTGACGTGCGCCCCGCCAATCAGAACCTGGCCGAATAGCGCGTCGCGCCAACTCTGGCCGAAGCGGTAGTTCAGCCGTGGGCCGAACAGGAAGCTGGCCTGATTGCCGTCCACGCTCAGATCGTCAATGTGGCCGGTGTGATAGCCGCCGAAGTCGGCGACAAGACCGAACCAGTGGTTGACGTTGTACTCGATGTTGGTGCTGCCGCCGTTGGCGTTGTAGGACTTGATGCCGGAGCCGACCCGCCCGTTCAGATAGGAATAGCCGAGGAACCATTCCCAATGCGGGTAATCGCTGCCGGGCTTGATGTGCACGTCCGCGTTCGACTTTGCGGGCGCGGCCTTGTCCTGCGAATCCCCGGAAGACTTGGCGGCTTTCGCGGTCTTCGCGGGCGCAGCGGACTTGCCGTCCGCCGAGGCATCGTCGGCGCCGGCCTGCTGGGCAGCAAGGGGAGCAGCCAACAGAAGAGCCGCAGACAAGAGTGCGAGACTTACGGATTTCGATTGAAATGATGCTGTCATGTTTTCCCTCCAGAAGTAGCGACGGTGTGTTTTTTGAGGGCGAGTGGCCGACCTGAGGTG
>DASPSB010000210.1:0-2623 GCA_035624135.1 Candidatus Acidiferrales bacterium
GTTTTGCTGGTGATGGGGCCAAGCTCATCCACGGACTCGCCGAGCACGTTCATCACGCGGCCCAGCGTGGATGGTCCGACCGGGACGGTGATTTCTTTTCCCGTGTCCAGGGCTTTCATGCCGCGCACCAGGCCTTCGGTCGGCTTCATGGCAACGCACCGCACGCGGCCTTCTCCGAGGTGCTGCTGGACTTCCACGATGATGTCGATCGGCTCGGGTACGGAAAATCCCTCGGAGGTGATCTGCACGGCGTTGTAAATGGGCGGCAGGTGCCCGCTCTCGAACTCCACGTCCACCACCGGCCCAATCACCTGGGCCAGCCGTCCCACGGTTCCTGATTTCTCAGCCATTTGCTGCTCCTCGCCCTTTGTTCCTGGCTTGCCACCAGTCACGAGTCACCATTCACGAGCCACCAATCACCACCCTGCCGATGCCGCGCCGCTCACCACCTCGATGATTTCCTTGGTGATGGCCGCCTGGCGCACCTTGTTCATGTGCAGCGTCAGGCTGTCAATCAGGTCGGAGGCGTTCTTGGTAGCCGCGTCCATTGCCGTCATCCGCGCAGCATGCTCGGCTGCGGAGGACTCGACCAGCGCCCTGTATACCTCCGTCTCTACGTACCGCGGGATTAGCCGGTCGAAAATCTGCTTCGGGGGCTGCTCGTAGATGTAGTCCACCTCGGCGCGCCGCGGCAGTCCTGCCTTCGCTTGTCCCGCGCCGGCCTCGGCATGCTCCGGTGTGACCACCTCGGGCCGCAGCGGCAGCAGACGATCCACCACCAGCCGCTGTATAAGCACGTTCTTGAACTCATTGAAGACCAGGTAGACCGCGTCCGCATCGCCGCTCGTGTAGGCAGCAATGGCCATTTCGGCTAGCTCCTTGGCGTCGCTGAATTTCACGTTCATGGTCGCGCCGATCAGCTCGGCCTTCAGCGGCAGTCGCGTCCGCCGCATCGCGTCGCGCGCCCGCTTTCCCACTGCTACCAGCTCGATCTGCTTCGATTTGTTTTCGCGCAGGAACTCCATGGTCTTGCGCAGCACGTTCGTATTGAACGCGCCGCACAGTCCGCGGTCGGCCGAAATCACGATCACCAGAAGCTTTTCTTCCGGCCGTACCGCGAGCAGCGGATGCACCGCCTGCTCCAGCCGCGATTCCGCCGATTGCAGCACGCGCAGAATCTGCCGCGCGAAGGGCCGCGCCGCAACCACGCGCTCCTGCGCCCGCCGCAGCCGCGCCGCGGCCACGAATTTCATCGCCCGGGTGATTTGCTGCGTGTTCTTCACCGAACGGATCCGGCGCCGGAAATCGATCAGGTTCGGCATCGGTTGGCTGTAATTGCTCCTTGCGGCTGGACCTTTCCCGCTACGCGGGCGTCCAGCGCTCCTTGAATGCAGCGAACGCTTGCGCCGCTTCCTGCCTGGTGGCATCGTCGAGCGCCTTCTTCTCCCGCACCTTCTGCAGCAGCGGCTGCTGGTTCGTCTCCAGGAATTGCAGCAGTTCGCTCTCGAACCGCCGCACCTGGCTCACTTCCACGTCGTCAATCACTCTGCTCGACGCCGCCAGGATGGAGAGCACCTGTTTCTCGACCGGGAGCGGCATAAGCTGGTCCTGTTTCAGGACTTCCGTCAGCCGCTGGCCTCGGGCAAGCTGCGCCTGCGTGGCCTTGTCCAGCTCGGACCCGAATTGCGCGAAAGCGGCCAGCTCGCGGTATTGCGCCATATCCAGGCGGAGCGCACCGGCCACCTGGCGCATGGCCTTGATCTGCGCGTTGCCGCCCACCCGGCTCACGGAGATGCCCACGTTGATGGCCGGGCGGATGCCGGCGTTGAACAGGTCAGCCTCCAGATAAATCTGTCCGTCGGTAATGGAGATGACGTTCGTGGGAATGTACGCGGAAACGTCCCCGGCCTGCGTCTCAATCACAGGCAATGCCGTGAGCGATCCCCCGCCCAGCTTGTCGTTCAGCTTCGCCGCGCGCTCCAGCAGCCGCGAATGCAGGTAGAAGACGTCGCCCGGAAACGCCTCACGGCCCGGCGGCCGGCGCAGCAGCAGCGATATTTCACGATAGGCCTGCGCGTGCTTGGAGAGGTCGTCGTAGAACACCACAGCGTGCTTGCCGTGGTCGCGGAAGTACTCGCCCATCGCACATGCAGCGTAGGGCGCGATGTATTGCATCGAGGCGGGCTCGGTGGCCGATGCGGCCACCACGATCGAATAGTCCATGGCTCCGGCGTCGGCCAGCGTCTTTACCACCTGCGCGATCGTCGAGCGCTTCTGCCCGATGGCGCAATAGATGCCGATCATGTTCTGGCCCTTCTGGTTCACGATCGTGTCCAGAATGATGGCCGTCTTGCCCGTCTGCCGGTCACCGATGATCAGCTCGCGCTGGCCCCGTCCGATGGGAATCATGGAATCAATCGCCTTGATGCCCGTCTGCAGCGGCTCCCGCACCGGCTGGCGCGAGACGACACCCGGAGCGATCCGCTCCAGCGGAAGGCGCTGCTTCGCGGCAATCGGCCCCTTGTCGTCCTGCGGGCGGCCCAGCGGATCCACCACGCGCCCGATCATTTCCTCGCCCACGGGAACGGACATGATCGTGCCCGTCCGTTTCACCGTGTCGCCT
>DASPSB010000390.1:0-3018 GCA_035624135.1 Candidatus Acidiferrales bacterium
GTGTACTGCTTTTTCTCCTGCCCCGACTTCTTATCGTAATAGGCCTTGATGATGTCGCGCGCCACGGGCGCGGCGGCAGTGGCCCCGTGCAGGCCGTGTTCGACGAGCACGGCCACCACGATTTCGGGATTCCGCCGGGGCGCGAATCCCACGAACCAGGCATTGTCGGCCAGTTCCTTGCCCACATGGCCTCCGGCGCGGGCCTTGCCTTCATTGCTGATCATTTGCGCCGAGCCCGTCTTGCCGCAAAATTCAATGCCCTCCAGATGAGCCGCGTGCGCCGTGCCGCCTGCCTCGTTCACGACGCCAAACATGCCCTGCGTAACTTTGTCCGTAGTCTCCTCGGAAATCGGGAAGGGAGTTTCGTCCACATCCTTGGCGCCGAGCAGCAGGTGGGGTTTGTGGAACGCTCCGCCCATGGCCACGCCCGCCACCATGTGCGCGAGTTGGAGCGGAGTCACCGTCGTCGCTCCCTGCCCCACCGCCACCGAGATCGTCTCCCCCGGAAACCACTTCTGCTTGTATACCCGCTGCTTCCATTCCTCCGACGGTACCAGGCCCTCCTGCTCGCCCGGCAAGTCGATTCCCGTCCTGCGGCCCAGTCCCAGGTTTGAGGCGTAGTAGGAAATGCGGTCAATGCCCAGCCGCTTGCCCAGGTTGTAGAAGAAGATGTCGCAGGACTTTACCAGCGCGTCGTGCAGGTCCACATGTCCGTGCGAGCCTTTCCCGAAAACCCAGCAATGGAATGGCCGCCCGTAGAAGTCCTCGGCTCCCGAGCAATTGACGCTGAAATCTTCCGGCACGGCCTTGGATTCCAGCATGGCCGTGGCCATCACCACTTTGAATACGGACCCGGGCGCGAGCTGCGCCTGGATCGTGCGGTTCAGCAGGGGGCGCGTGGGATCGTCGTTCAGCGCCTGCCACTCGTCCTTCGAGATGCGCACCGCAAAATCCTTGGGGTCGTATGCCGGATGGCTGGCCATGGCCAGCACTTCGCCGGTCTGCGGGTCCATCGCCACCACGGCGCCCTGCTGCGGGCCCAGCGCATTTTCCGCCACCAGTTGGAGGTCGTAATCGATCGTCAGATGGATGGGTTTGCCGGCCACGGCTTCTTTCTGCTCCAGCCGGCCGACCTCTTTCCCCAGGCTGTTCACGATCACGCGGCGCATGCCGTCGGTGCCGATCAGCACGTCGTTGTAAGTTTTTTCCAGGCCCGATTTGCCTGCGATGTCGCCCGGCCGCAGCCGCCCGTTGCTGGCTTCGATCTGCTTTTCATTCACTTCGCCCACGTAGCCGATGGTATGCGCCAGGAAGCCGCCCTCGGGGTATTTGCGCCGATGGACCATCAGCAGCTCGAGCAGCGGCAGGTCGGCGCGGTGCGATTCGATGAACGCGATGTCCGCGGGCGTCGCTTCCGGCTTCACCACGATGGGATTGAAACGCGGCAGCGCCTTTGCGGCCTCAATCTGCTGCCGCAGGTCGTCCGGTTGCATCTCGAGGCCTTCAGCGATGTCGTTCAGGTGCTGTTCGAGCAGGGCCTGGTCTTCACGCAGCACCAGCACGCTGAACGACGGGTAGTTGTCCACCAGCACGCGGCCTTCGCGGTCCAGCATGCGCCCGCGCGGCGCGATTACAGGAATCGAACGGATGCGGTTCCGTTCGGCAAGCTGCGCGTAGTAGTCGGAGTCGAGGACTTGGAGTTTCCAGAAGCCAAGCAGGAGCAGGCAGATGAGTCCAACCACGGCGTAAGAACAGAGCGTCAGCCGGCTTTGCGGGAGTTTTGTATCTCTGCCTTCCCAATTCATCGCTTACTTCTCTCGTTCTGCAAGCCCGGCCGCCACGCTGCGCTGGGTCGCGCGCGGCTGGGCTCGGTGGCCTCAGCGCCACGCCGGGCAGGGAGGAGTCCTAAAATTGCAAATCGGGTCTTACTTCGCTCGCAAAAATCTTCTGTGAAAATCTTTGCAAACCGCTGGAACGCTATCATTTAGGGGCAGCTTGCGCAAGCTGTCCGAACCGTCAGAGTTAACATAGGTCCAACGGACAGGCCCGATCTGGCAGAGCCGAAGCCTCTACCCACGAGGACCAAAAAATCGTCGTTTTAGACCCTGTTGCCCCAGGGGCACAGGCCAATTTAATGCGTCCATTATTCGGCTCGGAGCCCCGTGCACCCCGAAATCCTCTCCAAAGACGGTTTGTCGGAGCCTCGCCCGGTCGGGACTGGCCACTGACCACTAACCACTGTTTTTCTAGTCCTCATCCTGGCGGAGTTTGTCGAGCAGGGCGAAGAGCGGCCAGGCCACGAGCGCGGCCACGAGCGACGCCACCAGCAGCCGCACGCTCATAATCGGCGCTGCCTGCGCCAGCAGCCAGCGCCGCGTGAATACACACACCAGATTCTGCAAATGGAAGAACGTGAAGGCCAGCACCATGCGGCTTACTGGATGCTCCACATCCAGCCTTGCTCCAATCGTTGAGGCGAGATAGCCGACCAGCGTCTTGGCAATCCCGAATAGGCCGATCGGATTCGCGCCGGAAAGCCCATCCTGCGCCATCCCAATCACCATGCCCAGCAGCAATCCGCGCGAGGGATTCCGCCGGCTCAGCCCGAAATAGAGCGTCACCAGCAGCGGCAATTCGATCAAGTCGCCCACCAAATCGCCCTTCCACACGTGCGTGGGCACAAATGCCTGCAGGACCAGCGCCAGAAAACTCGCGCCGACTACGGCTCCAGGCCGGAATTTGTGCACCTCGAGCCGGGGCTCGCTTACGCCGCGGATCAGAATCGGCGGCGCAGACGCGTTTTCGGCCATCTCGGTCGGATTCACGGTTTGACCCTTGCTTCGCCGCCAGCCGGCGCGAGCGTTTTCGCCGTGCCGGCCGAAGGATTGCGCGCCCCCGGAGCGGTCTCCGCAGTTTCTGCGGGCTTCGGCTCCCAATCCCATTGCTTTCGCGAAAGCAGAATCAGAACTTCTTCGAGCTGGTCGAGCCGCGCCGCCGGGCGCACCTGAATCTGTTTGA
>DASPSB010000395.1:0-4135 GCA_035624135.1 Candidatus Acidiferrales bacterium
TGACGAACGGCAGGACGTTTGGACGCTCGAGGGTTTCCGCGCAGCACGCTAGTGCGGTGGCGCTGGCGATGACGGCGGGTGGGATTTCACCGACTCGGCCATCAGGTTCCGGATCACGAACAGGCAGTTGGCGGGCCGTTCCGACAACCGGCGCATGAAATAAGGACACCACTCCGTGCCGAATGGAACGTAGATGCGAAGTGCATGTCCTTCAGACCGGATCTGAGCCTGCAAATCCCGCCGGATTCCGTAAATCATCTGGAACTCATAGTTGTCCGTGGAGATTTTTCGTTCGCGGATGATCTGGCGCGCGTCGTCCAGCATGGCCACGTCGTGCGTGGCGATGGCGGGGAAAAATCGCCCATCGAGCAGAGTGCCGGTCAGCTTGCGGTAATTCTCGTCCACCTGCGATTTCTTCTGCACGGCCATGGAAGCTGGCTCGCGGTAAGCGCCTTTCACCAGGCGCAGCTTGGGCTTCAGGCTGGCCAGACGTTCCAGGTCATCTGCAGTGCGATGCAGGTAGGCCTGCACGGCCAGCCCGGTCACGGGAAATTCGCGCTGCACGGCTTCAAAGATCCGAAGCGTTTTTTCGGTATACGCTGAGCCTTCCATGTCCATTTCAATTCCTCGGCCGAGGCCGGCTGCCGTCGCGGCAATCTCACGCGCGAGCGCCTGGCAAAGCCCCTCGTCGAAATCGAGGCCGAGTTGCGTCAGCTTGATGGATATGTTGCCGTCGAGCTTCTCGCGGTCGAGCGCGCGCAGCATCGAAGCGTAGCTTTCCGCCACGTTTCGCGCTTCGATGGCCGTCGCCACGTTTTCGCCGAGATGGTTCAGGCTGATGGAACGCGACTCACGGTTCAGCTCTTTCGAAGCCACGAGTGCGTCTTCCAGGGTTTCGCCGGCCACAAACCGCCGCGCGAACCCGTAACGCATGCCGCGCTCGGCAAGCGCGTCGGTTAGTTTCTTCTTGTTCGACAGCCAGAAAATGAAGTTTCGCAGCATCGCTTGGGCTCTCCAGGGTCAATGGCGGACTTCGAGCTTTACTGTTGCTTCCACGCGTACGCCTTCGCGCAGCACTACCACGCGCACTTCCTCTCCCGGCCGGTGTGCGCGGAGCTGATAGGTGAAATCGTAGAGGTTCTTGATCGGCGCGCCTGCAAATTCCACCAGCACGTCGCCGCGCCGCAGGCCCGCCTTCGCTGCCGGGCTGCCGTCGCGAACGTCGGCGAAGCGCACGCCTTCTACCTCCGACCCCATGTCTGGAATCGAGCCGAAATAGGCGCCATAACCGCCCCCTCCGCCCGTCGTCCCCACGGGATGAGGTTCCGCGACGCGCGTGAATTGCGGACGCTGGCCGGAAGCCAGCGCGAGCAGCGTTCGTTCTGCAAGATCAGTGACGCGCGCTTCCTCGCCAGCCAGGATCTTGTCGGGCGTGTCGGTCGCGCGGTGATAATCGGCGTGCAGGCCGGAAAAGAAGAACAGCACCGGAATGTCCTTTACGTAAAACGACGTGTGGTCGCTCGAGCCGTACCCGCTCTGTGAAGATTCCAGATGCAGGCCGGTCGTATTCGCAGCCTGGAGAATGGCGGGAAACGCCGGCGACGTGCCGGTGCCGCCGACGTAGAGCTTCGAGTCGCGCACGCGTCCCACCATGTCGAGATTCAGCATGGCCACGGTTTTGTCGAGTGGCCAAAGCGGATTTGCCGCGTAATACGCCGAGCCGAGCAGGCCCAGCTCCTCGCCGGAAAATGTGAGAAAGACGACGCTGCGCTTGAGTTCGCCCCGCCTGGCGGCCAACAGACGCGCCAACTCCAGCACGGCGGCTGTTCCGGAAGCGTTGTCGTCCGCGCCGGGATGCACCTTGCCGGCGGAATCGGGATCGAGCGCATCGTGCCGGCCCAGACCGAGGTGGTCGTAATGAGCGCCAACCACTACCGCTTCCGCGGCAAGCTGGGGATCGCTGCCGCGGAGCACGCCGGCCACGTTTTGCGTGCGCGCGTGAATGTGCTCCACGTCCACGCGAAGATCGAGCGTCAGCCCCTCGATGGCCATGCTCTGCGGTTCGAGCTTCTCGTCAATAGGCTTCTGCAGCCCAGCCAGCGTTTTTCCCGACGCGGCGAGCCAGCCGTCCACCGTGCTGCGTTTCACCTGGAGCAGCAGAATGCCGGGATTGAGCGGCCCGCTGAGGGAATCGAACGGAATCAGGCGGTCGTCTTCTCCGGGTGCGAGCAGGTCATTTACGAGAATCATGGCGCGCGCGCCGTGAATGCGCGCATTGATGGCTTTGTTCACGAGCGCGGAGTGGCGCGTGGGCTGCCGGCCGTCGAACACGCTTTTCTCATCGTCCTTTTGCGGCTCGTTGCGAAGGACGATCACGGCTTTGTCCTTCACGTCGATTCCCTGATAGTCGTCGTAGTGGTATTCGGGCGCGGTGATTCCGAATCCGGCAAAGACCACCGGCATGCTGGCCTCGCCGTTGTCTGAGAAATTGAACGGCTGGAAGTCTTCGCCCACGCGCAGCGTTTCGCGGCTGGCGGCCCTTTGGGCGCGGAGCCGGTTCTGTTTGCCGAGCTTCGCGCCTACCGTGACCGTGAAGTACTGGAAATACGGCTCCTTATCGTCCTGAGCGCCCAGCGACGCCAGACCCGCGCGCCGGAATTCGTCCGCGATGAATTTGGCGGCACGATTGTTTTCGGGAGTGCCAGTGTCGCGTCCTTTGAGCTGCGGGCTGGCCAGAAAGTTGATGTCCGCTTGGATGCGTTGCGCCGAAGCGGCGGGCGCGGCGCTGTCGGCGGCTGACCGGTATGCGAGGCCTGCGGTGCCCGCCGCAGCCACAAAGAAAAACAGAAGAGGCGCGGCAAGTAGGGCATTCCGGCGGGAGCGCCGCGTAGCGATAGCCTTTAGGACCATTGGCACGCCCCTACCATAACAAAAATTGCCGGTTCTCCCCACGTCACAGCCGCGACTTTTTCGCTCGCGCAGGGTTGAATCGGGAGGTAGCCTATGCTCGTTCGTTCGGATTGCCCTTCCGCAGCGTCCTATCGGGACGCCAGGAGATTCCTCGGATGCTGGTGAATTCCTCCTCGCTTTGTCGAAGGTCCTCGCCGCGCCGCTCGCTGGAACGAGCCGGAATTGCGGGCTTTTTCGCGGGTATCGCGCTGGCTGCCGCGGCGGTGTGCGCGCCGATTTTCGTGGCGCAAGGCGCGCCTCTTGCTCCCCCGCAACAGGGACGCAGCAAGAAGACCGAGCTCTCCAAAGCCTTTCGCGGCAAGCTGCCCATCACCGAGTTGAACGAAGACGAAGCCACGCTGCATGCACTCAACCGGCTGGCCTATGGCCCGCGTCCCGGCGACATCGAACGCATCAAGCAGATGGGCCTCGAAAAATGGATCGACCAGCAGTTGCATCCCGAGCGGATCGACGATAGCGCCGTCGAATCGCGCCTCCAGCAATATCCGGCTATCGGCATGTCCACTGAGCAGCTCTTGGCGCGCTACCCCCAGCCGAAGCAGCAGGCCCAGCAGCAAGGCGTCAGCCGGCAAGAGTTCCAGCAGCAACAGCGCCAAGCCCGCCAGCAGGGCGACGCGCCGGGAATGAACAACCGGCCGCAAGAAATCGTGCTGGAGCTTTCCGAGGCCAAGTTCACGCGCGCCATCTATAGCGAGCGGCAACTCCAGGAAGTGATGGCCGACTTCTGGTTCAACCACTTCAACGTGTTTGCGGGCAAGGGGCCGGAGCGCTGGTTCCTGCCTTCCTACGAACGCGACGTGATTCGCCCGCACACGCTCGGCAAATTCCGCGATCTCGTCTACGCCACGGCAAAGAGCCCGGCCATGCTCTTCTACCTCGACAACTGGCTGAGCGTGGATCCGAAGGCTTTCGCCGAGCACCAGGCCGAATTGCAGGCGCGCCGCCAGCGCTTTATGCGCGTATTCGGCGGCGACCCGAACATGATGCCGCCCCGCCAGAACCCGAACGCGCCCGGCCAGCAGAACGCCCCGCAGCGCCGCGGGCTGAACGAAAACTACGGGCGCGAGCTGATGGAACTGCACACGCTCGGCGTGGATGGCGGCTACACCCAGCAGGATGTGACCCAGGCGGCCCTGGCGCTCACCGGCTGGACCATGCTCGCTCC
>DASPSB010000400.1:0-4638 GCA_035624135.1 Candidatus Acidiferrales bacterium
CATCGAACGGGCGCGAAACGTCGAGCTGCTGGGAAAGGCCGAAGCCGACCGGCAGGGGGAGCGGCTGAAATCCGCGCTGCTCGACTCCATCACGCACGATTTCCGCACGCCGCTCACCTCCATCAAGGCCTCGATCACGACGCTGCTCTCGAACGGAACGTCGAGCGTGGCGTCGCAGAAAGAGCTTTTGGTGGTGATCAACGAGGAGTGCGACCGGCTGAACCATCTGGTGGAAGAGGCCGCGGAGATGGCGCGGCTGGAAGCGGGCGAAGTGGAGCTGAAACTCGAGCCGGTTCCGGTGCGGGAGATCGTGGACGCGGCACTGGCCCACTCCCGGAACGCGCTGGGAGCGCGGCAGGTGATCGTGGAGATCCCCCCGACGGTGCCGCTGGTGCGGGCGGACCGGGATCGGGTGCGCGAGGTGATCGGGCATCTAGTGGACAACGCGCACCACTATTCGCCCGTCGAATGCCCCATCCGCATTACCGCCGAAGCGGTGGGCAATAACGTAGTGATCAGCGTGGCGGACCGGGGCGCGGGCATCGAGGAGATCGAGCAGGGAATTATTTTTGACAAGTTCTACCGCGGGAAGGACCAACGCTACCTGGTTCAGGGCACGGGGATGGGGCTGCCCATCGCCAAAGCGCTCGTGGAAGCGCACGGGGGCGCCATCAGCGTGACGAGCCAGATCGGCCACGGCTCCGTCTTCTCGTTTACCCTGCCGGTGGACCGCACGCCGGTCGAGCGCATATGACTTCGGCAAAGATTCTCGTGGTGGACGACGCGCCGCAGGTGCGCCGGGTGATGCGGGCCTCGCTGACGGCGCAGGGCTACACCGTCTATGAAGCGCGCAACGGCGAGGAGGCGCTCGAAAGCCTGCGGAGCGCGCCGCCGGACCTGATCCTGCTCGACATCAACATGCCCGGAATGGACGGGCTCACCGCCTGCCGCGAGATCCGGCGCACCGCGGCGATGCCGATCATCATGCTGACGGTGCGCGAGGCGGAGCGCGACAAGGTGGCGGCGCTCGACGCGGGCGCCGACGATTACGTGGTGAAGCCGTTCGGCATGCCGGAACTGCTGGCGCGAATTCGCGCGGCGTTGCGGCGCGCCACGCAGGCCGAGGAGCTGCCCGCGCTGGTGACCAGCGACCTGAACATCGATTTCGCCGCGCGGCGCGTGATGGTGCGCGACCGCCCGGTGCATCTGACGCCGAAAGAGTTCGACCTGCTGCGCCAGCTCGTAGCCGGGCAGGGGAAGCCGCTCTCGCATCGGCGGCTGCTGCAGTCGGTGTGGGGGCCGGACTACGGCGACGAGACCGAATATCTTCGCGTGGTCATCAACCAGCTCCGCAAGAAACTGGAAGCGGATCCGGCGCACCCGCGCTACATCCTCACCGAGCCCTGGGTGGGCTACCGATTCGAGTTTCCGCGGGTTCGGCAGCGCAGCGGCCCAGCTTCCGCCGCAACGTCCTGAAGCGGCGACAGCGTTTCTCACGAAGCTATTGTTCCTTACTCCGGCTTCTGGTAGTCTCCGCGCAACACCAGCTCGCCAGAAACTAAAAAGGAGGGCTTTCATGGCTTTTTGTGCCAAGTGTGGTGCACAGCTTGCCGCCGGCGCGACGTTTTGTTCGAGTTGCGGCGCGTCGCAGGGCGCGGGTGGCGGCGGAGGCGCGGCGGCGGCGACGTCCGGAATTGAAGAAAATGTAGCCGCCCTGCTCAGCTACCTGTTCGGCTGGGTTACCGGGATTATTTTCTTTGTAATCGACAAACGGCCGTTCGTTAAGTTTCATGCGGCACAATCCATGGTGCTTTGCGGCGGTCTGACCGTCCTGTGGATGGTGTTTGGAGTTTTTGCGAGAATGGCCGGTTTCTTTCTTCTGGGGGCTGTGGGGTTGCTGATTGATGTGGTGGGTTTGGCGGCATTCCTCCTGTGCGTCCTGTGCATGGTGAAGGCCTACCAGCATGAGCGCTTCAAGCTTCCCATCGTGGGAGATATCGCGGAGAATATTGCCGGCAAATAGGGGCCCGCTGGTTCGACCTGCGATGAGGCGGGGAAGCCCGCTCGGGAACGCTTGCGGATTGTGATTCGGTGTGCGGCCGCGGCGCCTTCTCGCCCAGGAGCCGCGCATGTCTGGAATTTCCCGCAGAAAACTCTTGAAAACCATCACAGCCGGCGGGAGCGCGTTGGCCCTCGCGCGGTTTTCTGAGGCCACGGCTAGGGCGCAGGGCCGCGGCCCCGAGGCGATGCCATCGTTTACCGGGCCGGGCGCCAATCCGTATTGGACCTCCGTCGGCCCTGTGGCTACCTATCCGCAGAAGTATCCGTTGGTCCTGCTGACGGACCGGCCGGTGCAGCTCGAAACCCCGCGGCAATATTTCCAGAGTCCGTTTACTCCCAATGGCGCCTTCTACGTGCGCTGGCACCTGGACGGAATTCCCAAAACGGTGGACCTGGCCGAGTGGCGACTGGAAATAACGGGCAATGTCGAAGAGCCAACGAAACTGCCGCTCAGCGCAATCGTCTCGAAGATGCCGCGGATCAGCATCGCGGCGGTGAACCAGTGCTCGGGCAACAGCCGCAGCCGGATGCAGCCGCGCGTCGCCGGAGGGCAATGGGGAAACGGCGCCATGGGCAACGCGCTGTGGACGGGCGTGAGCCTGCGCGAACTGCTCGACGCCGCCAAGGTAAAGCCCGGCTCCGTGCAGGTGCAGTTTCAGGGAATGGATCGCGGCAAAGGGCCCGAGGGCCTGGGTTCCAACGCGTTTCTCAAATCGCTGGACCTTTCCGATCCGGTACTCAGGGAATGCATTCTGGCCTATGAAATGAACGGCGAGCCGCTGCCGATGCTGAATGGGTTCCCGTTGCGGCTGATTGTTCCGGGCTACTTCGCGACCTACTGGGTGAAAGCGCTGACCACGATCCGTGTGCTCGACAAGGCCGACGAAAATTTTTGGATGAAAACGGGCTATCGCGTTCCCGACACGCCGCGCGGAAACACGACGCCGGAAGAGGTGAAAGCGGGAAGCGTAAAGACGGTGCCCATCACGCGCATGCCGGTGCGCTCGTTCATCATTTCGCCGGAGGAGGACGCCAAGATACCGATGGGGATGACCGTGATGCTGCGGGGGATTGCCTTCAGCGGGTATGGCGGAGTGACGCGCGTGGAAGTCTCGGACGACGACGCGAAAACATGGGCGCCAGCAAGACTGGGCGAGGATTACGGCCCCTATAGTTTCCGCACGTGGGAATTTTCCTGGAAGCCGGAACGAGCAGGCGCTCACGTGCTGGCGGTGCGCGCGACGGACGCGAAAGGGAACGTGCAGCCGGACGGGCCGGTATGGAACCCCGGGGGCTACCTGTGGAACCGCATTGAACGCCAGCAAATCATGGTGGGAGCCGCACAATGAAGCAGCGCATGCGTCAAAAGCCTCCGGCAGTGTTTTTCGTGGCGGCCGCCGCGTTCACGCTGGGCGCGGCAACGCTGCTCTTCGCCCAGTCCGACACGGGCGATTATTCTCAGCGGAATCTCGGCTCGCTCGCACAGCCGATGGTTCCCGCTGCGGAGATGGGCCCGAAGTATTCCGTGGGCAGCTATCCTCTCTACTGGCCGGAGCTGGAGCCCGGGGAAGGGCGCGAACTGGTGAGCGGATACTGCAACGCCTGCCACAGCCCGCGGTACATCCCGATGCAGCCGCCGCTGACACACGATCAATGGGCCGCGGAAGTCACCAAAATGGTGAAGACGTTTGGCATAGCCATCCCCGATTCCGACCAGACGACCATCATCAACTATCTGGCCGCGCACTATTCGCCGGAGACGCGGAAGAAATGAGCACGTGGAAGCGCGCCCCGCGAGCCCGCTCCACCATTGACTCCTAGATTCCCCCCAGAGAAGGCCAGGCGCCGGTGGAACGCAAAGCGGGGTAGAATCCATGCCCGCGAGCAATCCTTTGCAACCAGGAAGGAAATTGTGAGCCAGCCGCGCAATCCGCTGTTCGACGGCCTGCAGCATCAGACGCAGATCTATATTCGCGGGCTGATGGGCGAGCGCTCGTCCGTGCCGATCGCGATCGAGCAACTGGAAGCAAAAGCGCGGCAGGCGCTTCGTCCGGAAGCATGGGACTACGTAGCGGGAGGCGCGGGCTCCGAAGATACCGTGCGCGCGAACCGCGAAGCGTTCCGCCGTTGGCGCATCGTGCCGCGGATGCTTCGCGACGTTTCCGAGCGCGACATCAGCATCGAGTTGCTGGGCATGCGGCTGCCGGGCCCGGTGCTGCTGGGGCCAGTGGGCGTGCAAAGCATTCTGCATCCCGAAGCGGATCTGGCCTCGGCGCGCGCGGCGGCGGCGCTGGGGGTCCCGTTTGTCTATAGCACCGCGGCCTCGCGGTCGATCGAGCAGGTGGCGGATGCGATGCACAACGCGCCGAGGCTCTACCAGCTCTACTGGTCGCGCGACCGGGAAATCGCCGCGAGCATGGTGGCGCGGGCGGAACGCGCCGGGTATTGCGCGGTGGTGGTGACGCTGGACACCAATATTCTGGGCTGGCGCGCGCGCGACCTGGACCGGGCCTACCTGCCGTTCCTGAAAGGCGACGGAGTGGCGTGCTTTTTCAGCGACCCCGTGTTCCGCAGCCG
>DASPSB010000401.1:0-17342 GCA_035624135.1 Candidatus Acidiferrales bacterium
CCATGGCGCGAAGCTGGTCGCGGATCTGGACGTAGAGAGGAACATGGCTTTCGGTTTGGACTTGGAGCGGTAGCATTGTCTCCCTCGTGCTACCAATCTACACCCGAAATGGATGCTGGAAAGAGCCAAAATGTCTTTCTCACAGCAGCCCCCCCGATTCACATCCGCCGGGCGCGGATCAGGCTGGACTCGCAACATGGCACTCATCGAACGGCAAATACCGGGAAGCTTCGGCTGGCCGGAAGGAGTGGGCCCAGTTTGCACGGTGGCGGGTCCGCAAGGGGCGATGTCGTGCCTTTTCAGCCCAGACGACCGGAGTCGGCAAATCGTAACTGAGAGCCAGGACGAAGCCCGATTCCCTTCCCCCATACGGGAAGTCCCTTCGAACCAACGGAACCTTTGCCTTTCTCCCTGCGTCCTTTTAAGAGACAGATGCATTGCAGGGAGGGCGAAATGTGGCAGGCGCTCGAAGCGATGGGCCAGGACTTGCGGGTGGGATTGAGGCAGCTTCGCAAATCGCCCGGATTTGCAGCCGTTGCGATCCTGACACTTGCACTGGGAATCGGAGCCAACACAGCCGTCTTCAGCGTGATGGACGCGGTGCTGCTGCGCAGCCTGCCCGTGCGCGCTCCTGAGGAACTCGTTTACCTGCATACCTCCGATACTCCCGGGGGACAAACGGGATACGGCGACACCTCGATGCGGATGCAGGTGTACGAGGCTTTGCGCCAGGAATCCCGCGTGTTCTCCGACCTGATGGCCTGGGTGCCACTGTCTACCACCGGCGGAGTTCCGGGGCGATTCGGGAAGGTTCCAGAAGAGTTCCGGGCGGATATGGTGAGCGGGAATTTCTTCAGCGGCCTGGGAGTAGCGGCCGCGCGCGGGCGAGCCCTCAACATGGATGACGAGCGAAATCACACGCCGATGGCGATGCTGAGCTATGGCTACTGGACGCGAAGATTCGCCCGGGATCCTTCGGTCTTGGGAGGGACGCTGTTCATCAAGGGCGTTCCCTTCACCATTGTGGGCATCGCACAGCCAAACTTCGCGGGATTGGATGAAAGTGGGCCTACGGACGTGTGGGTGCCATTTCAAATTAGCGACGAAGTGAAACCCTGGGGCAGTTCGCCGAAGAACGAATCACGCCTTTATGGCTCGCGGTGGTGGTTTCTTCTGACAGTTGGACGGCTGCAGCCCGGCGTCAATCAGAAACAGGCGCTGGCTTATCTGAACCCGATTTTTCAACGCGCTGCCGCAGAAGGCTTGTCGCTGGAGGACATGAGCAGCCGGGAGAAGCCGCCGCAGCTTACGTTTTCGGACACCCGGGGGATGCCGGGAACGCGCGAGGCCTATGAGCAGCCGTTGCACATTTTGATGGGAATGGTCGGGCTGGTGCTGGTGATTGCCTGCGGAAACGTCGCCATGCTGCTGGTGGCGCGCAATGCGCCGCGGCGACGTGAATTCGGCTTGCGGATGGCGCTGGGGGGCAGTTGGCAGCAGATCTTCCGGCAGTTGCTGGCCGAAAGCCTGATGCTGGTGGCGGCGGGCGCGGCGCTGGGGTGGCTGTTTGCAACCCAGGCGACCCAGGCGCTGGCCAGATGGTCGCTGCTGGAGCGCAGCCTGGCTCCTGATGCACGAGTGCTCTGGTTCACGCTGGGCGTCGCCGGACTGGTGGGCCTGGTCTTTGGGCTGGCTCCGTTGCGCGGCGCGGTGCGCGGCGGGGGCAGCCTGGCGTTGAAATCGTCAAACGCCACTACCTATGGGGATCAGCGGGGCCGGTTCGCTGCCAACGTGATGATCCCGCTGCAAATGGCGATGTGCCTGGTGTTGCTCGTTGGGGCGGGACTGCTGGTGAGAACCTTGCAAAACTTGCAGAACTTGAACTTAGGATTCAAGGCTTCCGGATTGCTCGTGTTCGGGCTGACGCCGCAGCAGTACGTGCACACCGACGACGAAGGGTTGCGCTTCTACCATTCGCTTGTGGAGCGCATGCGTGCGCTTCCAGGGGTTGAATCCGCCACGGTATTGCGCCAGCGGCTGGGCGCCGGATGGAGCAGCAACACCACCGCCTACGTGGACGGTCAAAAACCCAAAGTGAGCGGCTCGCCGCGCATGCGCTGGAACGCGGTGGGGCCGGATTTCTGCGCCGTGCTGCACATCCCGTTGTTGCTCGGGCGAGACATCGCGGACACGGATTCGGAGACTGCGCCGGGAGTGGTGATCGTGAACCAGACGTTCGCGAACTGGTATCTTCCCGAGACGAACGCCATCGGGCACACCGTCGCGATCGAGCCGGGGCCGGGCGCAAAACGCTACACCATTGTGGGAGTGGCGGCGGACAGCAAATACTCGGAAGTGCGCGAAACTCCTCGACCAATAGCCTACTTTCCCTACACGCAGGTACCGTCCATTCTTTCCATGACCGTGGAACTGCGTACAGCGGGAAACCCGGAGGCGTTCTGGCCGGAAGTGCGACGGGCCATGCATGACATCGCTCCGGACCTGGCGCTGCTGCAACCGATGACGCAGGAGGAACAATTCAGCGAGAGCGTGGCGGGCGACCGACTATTCGCGAGACTGGCAATGTTTTTCGGGGGACTTGCGGTGATTCTGGTAGCCACGGGGCTGCACGGGACGCTGGCCTACCAGGTAGCGCGGAGGACACCGGAAATCGGAGTGCGCATGGCGCTGGGAGCGCAGCAGGGACAGGTTTTGTGGATGGTGATGCGCGAGAGCTTGGTGCTATTCCTGGCGGGAACGATTGTGGGCCTGCCGGGAGCGATCGGAGTTGGGAGGTTGCTTAAAGCGTCGCTCTTCGGACTGGAACCGGGAGATCCCATCACGCTTGCAGGGGCGATACTGGGAATTGCCGTTGTGACGCTCGGGGCGAGCTTCCTGCCGGCGCGGCGCGCGTCTTCGGTGGACCCGATGCTGGCGCTCAGGGCGGAGTGAGGCCCCTGCCAGCCTCTACCTACGAGGAGAAAATTTGCGCCCAAATTAGACCCTGTGCGCCGGGCGCACAACCCATTTTAAGGGGCCCGGAAAGCGCCCCCGGCCAGGAATCCGGAATCCCGGGGTCTCGGGATGGGGACTCGCCGTGGTTATTGATTGCTGAGCGGTGATTGGAGGCCGACGGCAGCCGCAGTGCAGTAAGGACACGACTCCCCCGTGCGTCGGGGCCGGCCGGAGCTACCTTAGGCCGTCTTCTGCTCTTCCCCGAGTTTGCGCATGCGGGCCTGGAGTTTGTCCCGCAGCGACGCGGGAGTATTGCGGTTGAAGGCCACCAGATACCACAGTGGCTGCGTACGATCTTTGCAGAGGCGGGACAGTGTAGCCGCGTCGGCATTGGGATGACGCGCGACGTTTTCTCGGATGGCGGCATAGGGATGCTTGGCCAGACGGCTCAGAGTTTTCGCCGATGTCTTGGGGTGCTCGCTGATCAGGCGAAGGAGATAGAAATCCTGCGGAGGGGCCTGCCGGCTCATCAGATCGAGGGCATCGGGGCTGGTGGCGGCGTTCAGGACCACGCCGACTTTCATATCCCATCCGGGATTGATGGCGTCGAGCTCCTTGGTGCGTGCATGAATCAGGGATTCGATGGCGCGCCGCTCGGCCACCAGGCGGCTGGCGGGCAAAGTGCTCTTCTCGACGGAATCGAGCACGCGCAGCAGATGCTGACGCTCTCCAAATACAATCTGTGACGTGCGCGGAGCACGACCGTCCTGCGGCAGACGAACCAAATCAGCGCGCCTCATAAACTCCCCCCCCAATGGACCGTTTGGGACGGCCCGGATAACTCAGGCGCTGCGTGTCAGTGCAAAAGATGGGCTGGGACACCAGTGCCAGCTCCATTATCTGGAGCACAAAGACTTGCGACAAGCAAACGCACCCGTGTGATTTCCATCTCGACAACAGCACAGTTTCGGGCGATCGAAGGGCAGATGGAACCAAAGGATTTGCTCCGAACGGGCTGCGCCGGCGTTTGCTAGAATCGGGCTATGAGCGCATTTGAAGAGCATCGCGAAGAACTGGACCATTACGAGCAGATGTTCGGCCGGCAGCGCGGGCGGCTGGCCGTGGCGCTGGATCTGGTAACGAACGCCATGGTCCTGGCCGGACAGCACACGGTGTACTGCCACAGCGCGGCCGACCCGCGTAAACCCATGCGGGACGTACAGCTCATGGGCGATGAGCTGACAAAAGCGAAAGAGTTGATCCAGAGCGTGATGGAGGATCTGAGAGCCGAACGTCACGGACCACGTTGACGCCTGCAAACTCCGCAAGATTGGCGTGGAACGGGCGGCGGTGAAGCATATGTCGCAATGCCGCGTCTCAAAGCGAGACAATAACTGGCGTCTCACGTGAGACGGAGGGGCTTACCACCCATATCTCAGGAAACAAGAATTTCCTATACATTGGGGAATGAATAGGTTAGGGTAGCTGCCCCAGACCCAGCGGCTGTGGAAATCGAAATGCACAAGATTTCCACTGCTTTTTCTTCACCGGGGGAGGGTCTCCATGAAGCTCTCGTGCAAACAGATTGTCCGCAGGCTACCGGCTTACATCGAAGGTGGGCTGGACCGGCAGCAATATCGCCAACTGACGGCGCACGTGCGCAGCTGCAAGCACTGCGGAATCGTGTCCGACTCGGTGAGGCACACAATGGCGATCTACGAAGATCGCAAATTGCTCGAGCTGGAGCCGGGGCTTACGCAGAGTGTCCCGGTGGTTCCCCACATCGGCAAATAAAAGTAGCCTGCATTCCCGCGGGTTTTCCGAGCGCTGGCCGACGGCAGGAGGTGCCTTGCCCTCAGCCGCCGCGCAGGAACGGATTCGATTCGCGTTCCTCGCCGATGCTGGTAACTGGGCCATGTCCTGGGTACACACGAGTCGAGTCGGGCAGTTTCAAAAGCTTTTCGTGCAGTGAGCTGAGAATCGTCCTCAAGTCCCCTCCCCAAAGATCCGTGCGCCCAATGCTCCCGGCAAAGAGCGTATCTCCTGCCAGAACCCAGCCACTGTATCCCGACGTCCGCCGACTTTTTTCCGCAGGCTCCTGACCCGCGGCGGCAGGGCTCGAGCCCGCAGTCGACAACATCGGAATATATAGCGAGACACTGCCGGGTGTGTGCCCGGGAGTGTGCAGGACGCGCGCCTCAAAGCCACCCCAACTCACGGTGTCGCCCTCGTTCAGCTCTGAATCGACAGTGGTAAGCGCAGGAGTCGGCACGCGCAGCCAATTGGCCTGCATTTCCATGCGCTCATAGAGGGGCAAATCCTCGGGGTGCATCAGCACAGGCGCTCCGGTGGCTTCATGCAGGCGGGCGAGGCCGCCCACGTGATCAATGTGTGCATGCGTGCTAAGGATGGCGCGGACCAGGAGTTCGCGGCTGCGCAGAGTTTCCAGGATCCAATCCACCTCGTCGCCGGGATCGACCACGATGGCGTCGTGCGTTTCGCGATCGCCCAGGATCGAGCAGTTGCACTGGAGCATACCGACGGGCAAAACTTCGTGAATGAGGCGGTGAAGCACGGGCGTGGAGTATAGCATCGCAGGATGACATGCGGGTTTTGGTGCCTAGGCGGTGTTGCGGACACTCGGAAAGGCGGTGTTACACTACCGCCCGCAATGAACTGCGCGAGATGCGGAGCTGAGGTTGCGGAGACCAACCGGTTCTGCTCGTCGTGCGGGGCCGCGGTGGATGAATCCTCGGCGCCGACGCTGGATTCGCCGAGGACGCCAAAAGCGCGTACTGACGGGCCGGTGAAACAGGCGCAGGCTGCGGGAACATCCCCTCCGACGCCGCATCCTGGAGCTACGCAACCACTCGCCGCGCGAACTCCCACTTCCGGAGCACAGTATCCCCCGGGCACCATCCTCGGGGAGCGCTATCGAATCGTTTCGCTGCTGGGCCGCGGCGGAATGGGGGAGGTGTACCGTGCGGACGATTTGAAGCTGGAGCAGCCAGTGGCCCTGAAACTACTTCCGGCGGCGCTGGCTGCCGATCCCGATTCGCTGGGGCGATTCCACCGCGAGGTCCGCGTGGCCCGGCAGGTTTCGCACCCCAACGTATGCCGCGTGTTCGACATTGCTGAGGCGGATGGGCGGCACTTCATCACCATGGAATACATCGACGGGGAGGATCTGGCGACACTCCTGAGGAGGATTGGACGGCTGCCGGCGGACAAAGCGGTAGAACTCGCGCGCCAGGAATGCGCAGGATTGGCCGCGGCGCACGATGCGGGGTTACTGCACCGCGATCTGAAACCGGCAAACATCATGATTGACGGCCGCGGACGCGCGCGGCTAACCGATTTCGGACTGGCGTCCCTGGCCGGGCTCGTGGCAGCGGAAGAATTGCGCGCAGGGACACCTGCTTACATGGCGCCGGAACAGTTAGAAGGCCAGGAACCGAGCGTACAGAGCGACATCTACGCCCTGGGGCTGGTGCTCTACGAGATGTTCACCGGGAAACGCGCGTTTGAGGCGCAAAACCTCGAGGAGTTATCGCGGCTGCGCCAGCAGGGCACGGTAACGAATCCTTCTTCGCATGTGAAAGACATCGACCCGCTGGCCGAGCGTGTAATCCTGCGTTGCCTGGAGAAAGATCCGAAAAGGCGTCCTGCGAGCGCGCTACAGGTGGCCGCAGCGCTGCCGGGAGGAGATCCGCTGGCGGCGGCACTCGCGGCGGGAGAAACTCCGTCGCCCGCGATGGTGGCGGCCTCGGGAGACGAGACTGCAATCCGGCCACGTACAGCCGCGCTGCTGCTGGCCGGAGCGCTCGCTTGCCTGGCAGGAACAGTGGCGCTGGCGCCGTACGCGACGGATTTGGAGCTCTCGCCGATTGAGAAGTCAGGTGAATCCCTGGAAGACCGCGCGCACGAGGTGGCGAAGAAGTTTGGATACAGCGAGCGTCCAGCCGACTCTGCTTCTTTCTTTACGTTGAACTATGACTTCTTGAAGTACAGGTCCGAAACAGCGCCCGCTGGAGACCCGAACCGCTACTCGATTTCCCCGGGAGCGTACGCGTTGGTCTATCGGCAGAGTCCGCGCCCGATGCGTGCACTTCGGATCAACGGAGCGGTCACGATTGACGATCCGCCGGAAGAAGTTTCCGGGATGCTGCTGTTGTTCCTGGATGCTCGCGGCCAATTGATGCGGCTGCAGGGCGTGCCGCCGCAACTTGAAGAGGGATTGCCAGCGACGACGACTCCGGATTGGAACGCGCTATTCATCTTGGCGGGACTCGATCCCGCGCGATTCACTCCGGTGGCGCCGCGGTGGGTGCCGACCGAGGCGTTCGATGCCCGGGCGGCCTGGGAAGGGACGCGGCCGGAGGCGCCGGACCTCAAGCTGCACGTGACGGCGGCGGCGTTCCACGGCCAGGTGACATATTTTGGTGTGTTCGGACCGTGGATCCGTCCCTACCGCGAGAAGGAGGCAGAGCAGAGTGCCGCGGCGCGAGTGGCGCTATTTGTAGGCATTTCCTTGTTCGTATTCATCGCCATGGGCGTGTTGTATTTTGCGCGGCGAAATGTACGGGAGGGACGCGGGGACAGCAAGGGGGCGCTGCGGGTATCCACAGCGGTGGCGATCGCTGCGATGATGGCGTGGGCGCTGCATACGCATTACGTGGCGAGCGCGGAGCAATTGCCGCTGTTCTTCAACGGCCTGGCTGCGAGCCTGCTGGCGGGCTTTGCGGCGTGGGGTTTATACATTTCGCTGGAACCGTTCGTGCGCCGGCGAAAACCGCAACTGCTCATCTCCTGGTCGCGCCTGCTGGCGGGCCAGTACCGGGACCCATTGGTGGGCCGCGACCTGCTGGCCGGGGGATGCGGTGGAGCACTGCTTGCGCTGGCGTTGTTCATCGACAATGCCATACCGCACTGGTTCAATTTCCCGGGAGAGACACCGATCAGCCTCGCCTCTTCAGCGCTGGGGCCGCCGCGCATGGTGCTGTCCATGATCGTCTCGATTATTCTCAGCTCGGTGGTGAGCTCGTTGAGCGTACTCACCGTGCTGTTTCTGGTTCGCGTGCTCGTGCGGAATGAATGGGTCAGCATCGCCATCACGTTTGTATTCCTTGTGCTTCAGGGCCTGGGAGGGGAAAATTTCAAGCTGGAGTTCCCGTTGGCGCTACTGAGCGCGGGGATCGTGGTGTTTATGCTGGTGCGATTTGGGATGTTGGCGCTGTTCTTCGCTCAGTTTTTTGTAAATTTGATTCTGGCGACGCCCTTTACGCTTGATTTTGGACGCTGGTATGCGGGCCGAGGATTAATCCTGGTGTTGCTGATGGTGGGAACTTGGCTGTGGGGATTGAGGCTGGCGCTGGGAGGACGTCCCCTTTTGAAGCTGGAGCTCGACACCTGAGCGAGTCCACTGTCTTAGTTGCCTGACCGGTCCCCCGCGCCCCATTTTCGAAAACCGCATCTGCTAGTATGAAGGCTGCCGGCCGCGATCATGGCTAGTTCTGCGCAGATTAACTATGGGGCGTTGAATCCCCGAATGGGCAAGTACTTCAGCCTATCGCTTCCTGCTGAATTTGAGGGGCTGGAAGCGGAGTGGCGGAGGGCACGCGACAATGTCGCGCTATTCGACACGAGCTACCACGCGGTATTCGACCTCTCGGGGCCGGACCGGGCTCGATATTTGAATGCGATTACATCCGGCGACATTCGCGGGCTGATACCGGGACGCGCAGTTCCCGGGCTGTTGTTGAACGCGCAGGGGCACATTCTGGCGGAAATCGACACGCTGGCCCTGGAGGAGCGGTTCCTGCTGCTGTCGCATGCCATGGTCAGCAGCCGGACATTCGAGACGCTCGATAAATACATCATAATGGACGATTGCGCGCTGACCGACGTGAGCGCCGGATGGGCGAGCTGCGCACTGGATGGGCCACGTGCCGGAGACGCGCTCGTGGCCGCGACCGGGGTGGCAATTGAGAGCCTGCCACTGTTCGGACACCAGCAAGCGACAATTGCGGGCGCGGCGTGCCGGATATTGCGGCGGACGCATACAGGGTTGGGAGGCGCAGAAATCTTGGCGCCGCGCGAGACAATGGCGGGCGTGTGGCAGGCACTGCTGGATGCGGCGAGGAAGGCACAGGGCGGGCCGATTGGCTGGGAAGCGGTCAATACATTGCGGATTGAAGCGGGCCTTCGATGGTTCGGAGCCGATTTTGACGACACCGTTATCCCGCAGGAAGCGGGCCTGGAACAAACACACATCAGCTACACAAAGGGCTGCTACACCGGACAGGAAATCGTGGAGCGGGTGCGGTCGCGCGGAAAGCTAAATCGATGGCTTGTGCGGCTGGAATTCTCTGGGCAGGTTCCGCCATCAGCGGGAGCGAAACTGGAAGCAGCGGGGAAAGCCTGGGGACACGTCACGAGCGTTGCCTATTCTCCCGCAATGAAAGCCCATATCGGATTCGGGTACCTGAGGCGGGAGCACAATTCTCCCGGAATAGTTCTGGAATGCGGGAATGGGACGGCGCGGGTGCTGGAATCGCCGGCAGAGGCTCCGAAGAATTATTTTCACCCGGCAGCGTGCGCCTGAAAAAAGGCGGCAAAGAAAGAATCAGCTCAGAGGGGAAAAGATTATTTCAGGTTAAGGGCGCGCTTGAAGCTGCCGCGGTCGGCATCTATCTTTTTCTGTAGCTGCATGATGCCGTAAATCAGCATTTCGGGGCGCGGCGGGCATCCGGGAACGTACACGTCCACGGGAATCACCTGGTTGACACCCTGAACGATCGCGTAATTGTCAAAAACACCGCCAGAGGTGGCACACGCGCCCATGGAAATCACCCATTTCGGCTCGGGCATCTGGTCGTAAAGGAGGCGGATGACCGGGGCCATCTTTTGCGAGACGCGGCCCGCGATGATCATCAGGTCGGACTGGCGCGGAGAGCCACGGAAGACCTCCGAACCGAAGCGCGCGATGTCCCAGCGGGAAGCAGACATGGACATCATCTCGATGGCGCAGCAGGCAAGGCCGAAGCTCATGGGCCAGATGGAGTTGCGGCGGGCCCAGTTGACGGCCAGATCGAGCGTCGTGAAGAGGAAGCCCTGATCGGCGAGATCGGGGGATTCCTTGCCGGGCCGCTCGAGAGTTACGTTGGGACCGAGAGAAATAGCCATTCGCACTCCGATATGAATTATCGCACAAACCGTAGGCGCCATAAAGACTTAGGACACTCAGTGAATTGACACATGGAGCCGCGCGCCGTACGCTTTGATTACAATCTTCCATGGACCTGTTTGAAGAAATCGTGCGGCTGAGGCGCGCTGGGCAGCGGGCCGCGCTGGCGACGATTGTGCACACGAATGGCTCGATCCCGAGCTATGACAGCTCGCGAATGCTGGTGCGCGAGGACGGCTCGATTGCGGGAACTGTGGGCGGGGGATGCGTGGAAGCGGACGTGTGGGCCGCGGCGAAGGAAGTGCTGCGGACGGAGACGCCGCGCAAACTCACCTTCAGCCTGAACCACGAGGCGGGAAACGACAGCGGGCTGATCTGCGGGGGCACGCTGGAAGTGTACGTGGAGCCGATCCTGCCGCAGCCGACGCTCTATCTGTTTGGCGGGGGGCACGTGTCCACCGCGCTGGCGCGTGCGGCGCATCTGGCTGGCTTCGCAATCGGCCTGATTGATGACCGGGAATCCTTTGCGAATGCCGAACGCTTTCCGATGGCCCAGGAAATTTATACCAGCTACGAGGCGGCGTTCGAAAAGCTCAAACCGAACGTCGCGACGTACCTCGTAATCGTGACGCGCGGGCACAAAGACGATATGGATGTGTTGCGCTGGGCGGTGGGAACGGAGGCGCGTTACGTCGGGATGATCGGGAGCCGGCGGAAAGTGATTTCCGTGTATAACGCGCTGGAGAAAGAGGGAGTGCCCTCCGAACGGCTGGCCCGCGTGTATGCGCCGGTGGGACTGGAGATCGGTGCACTGACGCCCGAGGAAATCGCGATTAGTATCGCGGCGGAACTGGTGGCCGTGCGGCGCAACGCGGCCGCGGCTGGGCACAAATCGCTCCATTCACAGAGCGTGGCGGCGAAGAGCTGAAATGAAGACGCTTGCCGCCATCATCTTGTCGGCCGGGGAATCGCGGCGCATGGGCAGGCCAAAGGCGCTGCTGAGGTGCCCGGGAAGGGACACGACTTTTCTGGGGCACCTGCTCCGGGTGACGGCGCATCCGGCTATCGGCATACGCCGGGTGGTGCTGGGAGCTGCCGCGGACGAAATCCAACGCGCGGCGGCGCTGGCGCCCGAGGTTGTGGTCGTCAACCAGGATTGGCAGCGGGGACAGCTTTCATCACTTCAGGCCGGCATGCGCAGCCTTCCGAAAGATGCCACCGATGGAATTCTGTTGTGCCCGATTGACCATCCGCTGATCTCGCCGCTGCTGATCGACAGACTGATCAAAGCATTTCGCGGTGAGAAGAAACCCATTGTAATGCCCACCTGGCAAGGGCATCGCGGACACCCGGTGATTTTTGCGGCAAGCCTGTATCTGGAGTTGATGACGGCCTCGCCTGAGGTGGGCGCGCGAGCGGTGGTATGGGCGCATCAGGCGGATATTTTCGAGATGCCGACGAATGAAGAGGGCGTGACACAGAACCTGGACGATCCCGAGGTGCTCGATAAAGTCATGAAGGCAGGAAAATAGAAATGGCCGAGGATCGAAGACCGAATAACGAAAATCGGTAAGAGGGAGCAGCGGGAGAGGTTCTCGGTTTCCCGGTCAGGGTGCGGTCGGGGAGCGTTCCGTCTGAATCAATAAAGATCGCAGCGCATCGCAGGCCAGATCAGCGGCGTGGAAAGATGCCGGCGCGAGGCCGCCGAGATCTTCCGATACTTCCTCAGCACGCAGGGTTCGAAGCTCCGCATCCGATTTGCCCAGCATCCATTGCGTGAGCCATGAGCTGCAGGCAATCGCCGCGACGCAGCCACGGGTCTTGAATCTCGCTTCGACAATCCTGCCTTTATCCACGCGGGCGGCAAGGCGAAGGACGTCTCCGCACACCGGGTTCGTGACTTCCACGTGCACGGAAGCGCCGGGCAGATCGCCGGCGTTGCGGGGATTCTGGAAGTGGTCGAGAACCAGGGTGCTGTAGAGCGAACTCATCGTTACAAGTATTTCAGACGGGACCGCGGGGTTCAACCGGCGAGCAGCAGCATGACTGCCGGGAGCGCTGTGGAGTGGCACAAGCGCGGGCGATGGGCGATTCCTTAGACAGGCTGAACGCCTGTCCCGCGATACAATGCGCAAGCCATGGCGCCGCGGCCGCGCATCGTTTCGCTCGCTCCCAG
The DNA here is from genome assembly GCA_035624135.1 of Candidatus Acidiferrales bacterium. Classification (GTDB taxonomy): domain Bacteria; phylum Acidobacteriota; class Terriglobia; order Acidiferrales; family UBA7541; genus JOPF136. Next base: position 12,318 of record DASPSB010000401.1, read on the forward strand.
CGTGACATCAATTTTGTGGGCTATCGGGGCGCGGAGCGACGTAGTGGGCGTATCCAAATGGTGCCCTGATGTGGCCGCTGTGGGGCGTCTGCCGCGCGTGGGCGATTGCTGGGCGGCGGAGATAGCGCCGATTTTGAGGCTCCGGCCGAAGCTGCTCATTGGCTCCGTGCCATTCAACCCGGAGACGATGGCCCGGTTGCTCGGGATCGGAGCCCCGCTCGTGGCAATGAATCCGCGTTCACTGGAAGATATTTATGCCGATATCGAGCTGCTGGGGAGGATCACGGGGCGAGTCGCGGCAGGTGCACGCGTGGCGGTGCGAATGAAACGCGATTTGCGGGCCATTGCCGCTGCCGTGCGGGACAAATCCAGGCCGCGCGTGTATTGCGAGGCGTGGCCGAATCCGCGGATTAGTTCCCCTCCCTGGGTGGCGGAGATCGTTAAGCTCGCGGGAGGAATACCGGTCATGCCGGCGGGACAAAAGATCAAGGACGAAGAGGTAGCTGCGGCAAGGCCGGACGTGATTGTTCTGGCGTGGACTGCAACGGGGGCAAAAGCGGATCCGCGACGCGCTCTGGAAAATCCCGCATGGAGCGAGGTACCGGCCGTCCGCGAGGGGCGCGTGGTGGTAATCCGGGACGAACTCTTGAATACGCCTTCGCCGATTCTCGTGCAGGGAGCGCGCAAACTGGCGCGCGCAATCCACTGGGGCGAGAAACGGATATGAGCGCGCCCATCACCGTCGTTGCGGCAGTGATCGAGCAGAGCGGCCTGATCCTGATTTGCCAACGGCGACGAGGCGACCCCTTCGAGCTGAAATGGGAGTTTCCGGGAGGAAAGGTGAAGCCGGGCGAGACGCCGCAGGAGGCGCTGGCTCGCGAGCTGAACGAGGAACTGCAAGTGAGCGCGACGATCGGGCCGGAACTCTTTCGCACGCGCCATTGCTACGCGGAGATGGGCAGCGAGATCGAGCTGGTGTTTTTCGCGGCGACGCTGGGGCTGGAAACGATGATGAACCGCGCATTCGAACGAGTGGTGTGGGCAGAGCGGGCGCGCCTGCCTACCTACGATTTTCTGCCTGCCGACCGGGAACTGGTGCAACGACTGTCGAAGGCGAAAGCCCAGATCCATGATTCAACCGCAAAGCCTCAGGACGAAAATCCGTAGGAGGCCGGGCAATTCCATCGGCTTCCAGAGATCAGACGAGAGCGCGGCCACCATCCACCACAATTACCTGGCCGGTAATGAATTCGGCTGTAGCCAGAAACAGGACGGCTGCGGCGATTTCGTCTCCTGTTCCCGTGCGATGGAGCGGGACGCGGCGGATGTAATCCTCATCGGGCGGTTCGCCCTCGAACTGGATTGTGCCCGGGGCGATGCCATTCACCAGAATCGCCGGGGCCAGAGCGCGGGCGAGGCAGCGCGTAAGCATGATGGAACCTGCCTTTGAAACGCAGTAGTGCGTGTATGCCGGCCAGGCCAGCAGCCCGCCCAGAGATGCGAGATTGATGATCCGGCCGTGGCCCTGGCGCTTCATCAGCGGAACTGCGGCCTGAGCGCACAAAAACTGTGATTTCAGGTTCGTGGCCAGGATGCCGTCCCACTGCTCGTCGGTGAGCTTTTCGAAAGGAACGGGGAAAAATGCCCCGGCGTTGTTGACGAGGATGTCGAGACGGCCAAATTGGGAATCGACAGCGGCGAAGAGGCGCTCGACTTCGCTGCGGCGAGTGACGTCGGCTTGGAGCGCGGCGCTCTGGCAGCCCATCGAGGCGATTTCGGCCGCAGTCTTTTCGGCGCCGGCAGCCGTTCGATTGTAGTTTACGGCGACGCTGGCGCCCTCACGCGCGAGCGCCAGAGCAACCGAACGGCCAATGCGTTTCCCTGCCCCGGTGACCAGAGCGACGCGGCCGGAGAGTTGGGCCTGGTTCATGGAACGGCTCCGAAGGCCGGAGCGCCGGTCGAATCAAGGGGGCACGGCACGTCGTGTCCCTACATATTCATGGCGAGATCGACCAGAGTGCGCACGGGCATGCCAGTGGGCCCTTTGGCCGCCCAAGGCTTTTGATCGTCGAGCCAGGCAGTACCGGCAATGTCCAGGTGCACCCAGGGAGTATCGTCCGTGAACTCGCGCAGGAAAGCAGCGCCGATGCTCGCGCCGCCACCTCGCCCGCTGCTGATGTTCTGGATGTCCGCGATGGTGCTCTTGATGAGATCGCGGAACTCATCATCGAGCGGCATGGGCCACATCTTCTCACCAGCGCGCCGGGCGCTGGCGAGCAGGCGATCCTCAAACTCGTGATTGTTGGTAAACGCGCCGGCGCTGACGTTTGCCAGGGCGACGGTGATAGCGCCGGTAAGCGTGGCGGCATCGACCAGGTGGGTGCAGCCCAGCTTTTTCGCGTAAGTGATGCCGTCAGCCAGGATCAACCGGCCTTCGGCGTCGGTATTGAGCACTTCGATGGATTTGCCGGACATGGCGAACTGTACGTCTCCGGGCTTCTGGGCCTTGCCCCCAGGCATGTTCTCGGTCGCGGGAACCACGGCGATGACTTTGATAGCGGGTTTGAGCGCGGAGAGGGCTTTCATGGCGCCGAGCATGGCGGCGCCGCCGGCCATGTCGTACTTCATTTTGTCCATGCCTTCGGAGGGCTTGATGGAGATGCCGCCGGTGTCGAACGTGACCGCTTTGCCGACCAGGCCGAGAACGGGAGCGCCAGCTTTCGGCTGCGCGGGAGTGTAGGTGACCACGATGACTCGGGGCGGCTCGATGGAGCCCTGCGCGACGCTCAGCAGCGCACCCATTTTCAGCTCGGCGGCCCGCTTCTCGTCGAGGATATCCACGCCGAGCCCGCACTCGCGGGCCATGGCTTCGGCCCGATCGGCCAGAATACGCGGGGTGAGCACGTTGGAGGGCTCGTTGACCAGAGTGCGAGTGAAATTCTGGGCCTCGCCGATCACCCGGCCGCGTCCCATGCCCTTCTCAATTTCTTCTATGGAGGCACCCTCGGCGCCCGCCAGAGCGGCGCTTTCCATCACCTTGTTGTTCTTCTTTTCCGTCTTGTAAAAATCGGAATCGAACGACGCGAGCAGCAAACCCTCGACTGCCGCCTCCGCCCCCGCGAAATTGCGCTCACCTTCGCGAAGCAGAAACGTCATACGGGTGATTGACTTCGTGCGCAACGACCGGAGGGCCAGCCCGGCAACCCTGCGAAAAATGATGCCGTCGAACTTTTCGGGCTTCCCGGCGCCCACGAGGAGCAGCCGAGTCCCGGCCAGGCCCGGCGGTTCATGAACGAGAGTGGTTTCCAGGATCTTGCCGGTCATTTCGCCGGAGTCGGCCAGGCGCTTGAGCCGGCCGCCCATGGCCTGGTCCAGAGCGGCGAGCGCTCCTTCGATGCGGTTGTCCTTTTCGAAAACGTAGGTGACCAGCGCCGGGGTATCGATTTGGGCGGCCGGGCGGGAGTCAAAAGAAAGTTGCATAGCGTTTCCGTTTCTCCTCAAAACCGGGTTTTGTATTCATGAATTGCCTGAGCAGCTTCGCGCCGCTCCTCGCGTTCGCGGATGGTGGCACGGCGGTCCCATTCCTTCTTGCCGCGAGCCAGGGCAATTTCACACTTCACTTTCACACCCTTCAAATACAGGCGCAAGGCCACCAGCGCCAATCCTTTCTGGTGGACCTTCCCCGCCAGCTTCTCGATCTCCCTGCGGTGAAGGAGCAGTTTTCGATCCCGAAGCGGAGAATGGTTCCAGTGGCCGCCGGGGGAGTATTCCGGGATATGGCAATTCACCAGCCAGCATTCGTTGCCGCGAACCATGACGTGGGAATCGCGCAGTCCGGCCTTGCCGGCGCGCACTGTCTTCACTTCCGTGCCGCTGAGGACGATTCCAGCCTCGTACCGCTCCAGGATGTGGTAGTGGAAGTTGGCCTGGCGGTTGGACGTGAGCGTGCGTTCGGCCGCTCCCTCTGCGGATTTTCGCTGAGACGACACAACCGCACCATGATAGCCGGGCGTTTGTTGATGCGGCAAGCCCAGCAGGCCGGCTTGCTGCCCTTAATGTCGGATGCTAGAGTGGAGAATTGATGCGACCTAAAAGCGGATGGATCTCTCGGGGCCTCACGATTGCCTTGCTTATCCCTATTGCCCTGCTCTTTGCGGGATGTCCGAAGGGGCACAGTGAATTCTCCCAGGGCGAAAAGGCCGAGAATATCCAGGATTGGGACTCCGCGCTGGTGCATTACCAGCGCGCCTTGACCGCAGACCCCGGCAACATCGAGTACAAGCTGAAGGTTTCCCAGGTCCGGTTTGAAGCTGCCTCGGCCCATGTTAAGGAGGGACAGAAACAGCGCGACAAGGGCGAGCTGAAGATTGCGATAGCAGAGTTCGAAAAGGCCATGGCAATTGATCCCTCGCTCCCAGTGGCGGCGCAAGAGGCCCGCAAGACCCTGGACATGCTGGCTGGAAAGCCGTCGCTGCCGGGCGCCCCACCTGCCAAACCGGGCGGGGCGCTGGGAACTGAGGAGTCGCGCCTGCTGGAGCATCCCCCGCAGCTAAAGCCGCTCTCCCGCGAGCCCATCAACCTGAAAATCTCGAACGACTCGCGGATCGTGTACGAAACGATCGCTAAACTGCGCGGCCTCACCGTAATTTTCGACCCGGACCTGCAATCCCGGCGAATTACGGCGGACCTGGTCGATGTGACTCTCGAGCAGGCGCTGGACGTGGTGGCGCTGGAGAGCAAGACCTTCTGGAAGGCAGCGACACCTAACATTATTTTCGTGGTTCCCGAACAGGCGCAAAAACGGAAAGATTACGACGATTACGTGGTGAGAACTTTTTATCTCTCAAACACCGTGCAACCTCAGGAGCTCACCGAAATTGTGGCCGGGCTGCGCCAGATAGCGGACTTGCACCGCATCCAGCCGATCACGAGCCAAAACGCCATCGTCATCCGCGACACACCCGACAAACTGGCGGTGGTGGAGAAAGTCCTGCGCGACGTGGACCGGGCGAAGCCGGAAGTGGT
>DASPSB010000410.1:0-3699 GCA_035624135.1 Candidatus Acidiferrales bacterium
ACCACTGGCCGAAGCGCGCCCGCAGCAGGATCCAGGTTTTCTCCGCGGCGCTCAGCCCCACGCGCGCGCTGGTAACGTCGTAACCGCGCTCTTCCATTTTTCCCAGCAGTCCGCCGTAAATGCGTGCCAGCGCCCACAGCGCGGCCCGGCTGTCTTCGTGAATCAGGGGCACGAGTGCCGCGCCCTCCGCATAGAACACTCGCGCGCGTTCGGCCTCGAACCGGAACAATTCCCGCGCCGCTGGCGATGGCGGCATCGCAGCCAATTGGCCCGCGGCGCACCCGAACCGCTCCAAATCCTCCGCCGGCAGATAGACGCGCCCGCGAGAAGAGTCCTCCGCCACGTCGCGCAAGATATTGGTGAGCTGGAAGGCCAGCCCCAACCGGTCTGCCAGCTCCAACGCACGCGGGTCGTCGAACCCGAACACGCGCACGCAGCACTGGCCCACGATGCCGGCGACGCGGTGGCAGTACAGCCGCAAATCCTCGAATGTCCGGTACGAGGCAGAGTCCAAATCCATTTGCGCGCCGTCGAGCAGCTCGTCCAGATAGCCGCGCGGAATTCCGTAGGTCGCCAAAGTGTCCGCCAGCGCGGGCAGAATCACGGGCCCGGAGACGTCGCCTCCTGCAACGCGCTCCACCGTCTGCCGCGCCAACTCCATTCCCTGCAGCTTCTCCGCGCGCTCGCCGGGAGCATCGCTGATGTCATCCACCCAGCGCATGAAGGCGTAAAGAGCGCATAGCGCGGCGTGTTTTTCGCGCGGGAGCAGCCGGAAACCATAGTAGAAATTCCGTGCCTCGGCGCGCGCAATCCGCCGGCATTGCGCGAACGATTCCGCAAGCTGCGCGTTTTCAGGCACGTTTGCTCTCCGCCTGTTCGCGCTCCGGAGCGGCATTCGCGGGACCGCCCGCGCCCGGCTCCGCATCCGTCCGGCTGCCATGCAGCAGCGGCGAAAACAGCCGCGAGACAAGCGCGCGGCCCAGCAGCCGCGCCTGCGTCCGCCTCGAGATCGCCGGCCGGTGCTCGATCGTGTTGTAGCCAATGGCTTCTATCGCATCGAGCACGGCGATTCCGCCGCGGCTGAACATGTCGATGTCGGTCCGCAGCGGCCCGGAAATGTTTCTGGCCAGCGGCCGCCCGCGCGCAAACAACGTGCGCGTGTATTCGACCAGCTCTTTCATCATGCGCGCGTACTGGGCGTCGAACCTCCGCGCCTCCAAATCCGCCACCGAAAGTCCGTGCGCCGCCAGATGGTCCAGCGGAATATAAATGCGCCCGATATCCAGATCGCGCGCCACGTCCTGCCAGAAATTCGCGAGCTGCAGCGCCGTGCAGGTCCAGTCGGAAAGCTCCTGCCGCGCCGGGTCGCGGTAGCCGCAAACGTAGAGCACAATCCGTCCCACCGGATTCGCCGAATACACGCAGTAATCCAGCACCGAAGCCCAGTCGGGATGCCGTTTCACGGTCTGGTCGCGGCGGAATGCTATCAGCAGATCCGCAAACGGCTTCTGCGGGATGTCGTGTTCGCGCGCCGTCTCGGCCAGCGCGATGAGCACAGGATGAGTTGCCCGTCCCTCGTAGCAGCGACGCAGCTCTTCTTCCCACTGGTCGAGCAGAGCGAGCGCGCGGTGCGCATCCGGGATCTCGTCGCCCAGATCGTCGGCCCAGCGGCAGTACGCGTACACGTTGTAGAAACTCTGGTGGAGCCCGCGCGGCAACATCCACGAGACCACGTTGAAGTTCTCGTAGTGGCTTGTCGCCAGCCCGCGCGTATACGCCTGCGCCTCCTCGAGGGAACACCCCGCCGCGGGCATGCCTTTCGCGATCGCCAGATCGGCTGGAATCTCCATGGCTCGCAACTGCACTCCCGCCCCGGCGGACCGGAGCACTGCGTTCACGGAATCACCGCGGTCTTCAGTTCTCCGTTCCGCGCCTTCATTTCTTCGAAAATCTCCGGCAACTCCGCGAGCGGCCGCTCTGCCGTGATGAATTCCCCCGTATCCACTTCGCCGCTCGCAATCGACGCCAAAGCCTCACGCATGTGCCGGGGCGTGTGGTGGAATGTGGAGCGAATCGTAATTTCCGAATAATGCAGTTCGCTCGGGTCCATCCGAACTTCTGTGCCCTTCGAGCATCCGCCGAAGAGATTCACCGAGCCCCCGCGCCGGACCATTCCGAGAGCCCACTCCCAGGTGGCCGGCAGTCCCACCGCCTCCACCACCGCGTCTGCGCCGCGGCCGCCCGGCATCATTTTCCGCACCGCCTCCACAGGCTCGAGCGACTGCGCCACATCTACCGTTTCCGACGCCCCCAGCCGCTGCGCATTCTCCATCTGGCTCGCGCGTTTTCCCACCGCAATCACGTGCGCCCCGCGCCGCGAAAGGACGCGCACGAACTTCAGTCCGATGGCGCCGCAGCCGATCACCGCAACGGTCGCGCCCTCCGGCACGCGCATCTCCTCCACTCCGCGCAGCACGCACGCCAGCGGCTCCGCCATGGCCGCATCGCGAAAACTCACGTGGTCCGGTATCGGCAGTAGATTGCGCTCCACGATCCGTCCCGGCACGCGCAGGAACTGTGCGTACGCCCCGTTGTTGAACAGCAGGTCCGAACACAGATTCGGCTGCCCTGCTTTGCAATAGAAACATTCCCCGCAGGGCGCCGAATTTGCCGGTACCACCCGCGCTCCCGGATGAACGCTGCGCACCGCATTTCCCACCGCCACCACGGTTCCGGCCAGCTCGTGACCGAATAACGCGGGCGGCGTAATCATCCGAGCGTGATATCCCCGCCGCCAGACTTTCAGGTCGGTGCCGCACGTCAGCGCTACGGCCACCCGCACCAACACTTCATCCGCAGCGATCCGCGGGATGGGTACCTGCTCTACCCGCACGTTTTCGCGGCCGTAGAGCACGGCAGCCGTCATTTGCCCATTCTTTTCCGCCATGGGTCTTCCGTTCAGGGCGTAATTACTACTTTACACGAGTCGGCTACGGGATGCGCGGCGAGGTCGATGGCGCGCGGGAATTCGTCGAGCGGAAAGGTATGCGTCACCAGTGCGGCGAGCGGCAACCGGCGCGAGAAAACCAGACGCGCCGATTCGCCCTGCAGGTCGGCGTCGGCGCTGTAACTTCCCAGCAGTTCTTTCTCTTCCACGCCGGCATGATGCGCCGCGAACTCCACGCGCATCACCGGATCGTTGTGCGCAAACAGAAGCACGCGCCCTCCCGGACGCGCCATCTGCAGTCCCTCTTCGACCAGCGCAGGCACAGCCACCGCCAGCAGCACCGCATCCGCGCCGCGGCCTTCTGTCCGCTCCAAGATCTCGTCACGTACCGAAACAGCCGCGGGATCGAACGACTCCGCCGCGCCGCACTCGAGGCTTCGCTGCCGCCGCTCCGGCATTGGATCGCTGGAGTACACCCGCGCGCCCTCCAGCTTCGCCAGCATCATCAGCAGCAGTCCGATGGGACCCTGCCCCGCCACCAGCACGTCTTCGCCCGCCGCCACGCGCGCCTTCCGCACCGCCTTCCAGCACGTATTCACGGGCTCGACAAACGAAGCCTCCAGAAAACTCACTCCCGCCGGAATCGCCTCCATCCCCCGTTCGACGACCCAGGGCATCACCCGCACGTACTGCGCGAATCCACCGCCATTGGGATCGAACCCCGCGGTCACACCTGTCTTCTTGTAGGTGGC
>DASPSB010000429.1:0-7032 GCA_035624135.1 Candidatus Acidiferrales bacterium
CAGGAACGCCATCAGCAGCGGCCCGCACAACGCTCCCAATTGGTCCAGCGCTTCGTGCAGCCCGAACGCCCAGCCGTAGCCGCCCATTTGCTGCCCCGCGTGCGAGAGCATCACATCCCGCGGCGGATTCCGCGTCGCTCTTCCCGCGCGTTCCAGCACCAGCAGCGTTGCGGCTGCCGGCCAGCTTCCGGTCAACGCCAACGCAGGAACCGCGGTCATCTGCACCAGGTAGCCGAAAATCGTGATGGGCCAGTACAACCGCGTGCGGTCCGCCAGCCGCCCCGATACAATGCGAAGACCGTAGCCCGCCAGCTCCCCGAGCCCTGCCACTGTTCCCACTGCCGCGCCGCTCGCGCCTAGCACCGCCAGGTACGGCCCCAGGATTCCGCGCGCGCCTTCGTACGCGAAGTCCGCGAAAAAACTCATCGCCCCGACCAGCAGCACAAACCGCAGCGCAGCCGTTGAGGCTTCTCGGCGTTGGGGCTGGATCGTCATGATGGAAGCGGCGCGGCCTCGGGACCCTGCGGGCCAGCCCGAGCGGAATAGCCCGGCCGAAACAGTCGCAATTCTCCAGCGGCCTTCGAGTCCCCCGTGATTATGCCCCACTCGGCTTGCCCGAACGTCATTCCGAGGCCCGGGAGAGTTGCATCGCCATCCCAGGCGCCTGTCCTCGAAGCCGAAGGGACATTTGCGCCCCGCTGGATTGGTTCTGCCTATTATGGGCGGCTCTAGGGCGGGACAGCCCTCTAATTCCATTCGTTGTAAAGGATTAGAAGCCGATGAGCTTTTCGGCTCCAACCACCAATCCCAAAGTCAGAGCGGCGATCACGGCTTCGCCGATCGCGCCAACAGCAAAAGGGCACAGGCCCTGTTTGCGCATTTCGCGGAAGCTTGTGCGCAGGCCCACGCCCGCAAAGGTCAGCAGGAACGCCCACCGGGAAAGATTCCCGAGCGCCGTGACCTCCTCCTTGTCGAAGAACCGGTACGTCGCCAGGAGGGAGATGAGCAGGAACCCCAGCACAAACTTCGGAAACTTCTGCCACAGGAAAGCCGCCTTGTTGCTGACGGACTTCGCTTTGCCCCGGCTCGCCCAGTAGATTGCATAGGCCAGAACGACGAAACCGATCATGGCGTTCCGCGTGGTCTTGGCAAGCACTGCGAACCGCGCGGCGGCGTCGGAGTAGAGCGCGCCGGCAGCGGTGGCTTCCGCTGTATTGTCAACAGCCAGCCCCGACCACAGGCCGTACGCATGGTCGCTCATATGAAGCGCCTGGCCGATGAGCGGGAAGGTGAATAGCGCCAGGGCTCCGAGCGCCAGGATGGCCGCGATCGCGAATGACGAATCTTCGTCGTCCGCTTCAATCGCTCCCTTCGTGGCAATGATCGCGCTCACGCCGCAAACCGCGGAGCCGACCGCGAGCAGCGAAGTCAGCTTGGGACGCAGCCCGAATGCGCGTCCCAGAAGCGTCATGAAGGTGATGGCCACCAGGAGCTCCACGGCCACCAGGCACAGGCTCACTCCCCCCAGCCGCAGTACGTCTCCGAGCAGGAAGCGCGAGCCGAGCAGCACAATCCCGGCCTTCAGCCAGAACTCGTAGGTATCTACCCCCGCTCGAAAAATCTCGGGCACTCCCGCCGTATTCGACACCACGAGCCCGAGGAGAATGGCCCAGAGAACGTACTCGATATTGGGAACAACCCAGTGGTGCGCCTTCGCGAACGCCCCAACGTTTTGTTCCAGGAGTTTGCCTCCGTAACCGATGGCCGCCAGCAGTAGCACGCCGGGAACGATGCGGAGAACGCGCAGCACCGGCTGCAGGGATGGCACTTGGGGTACCGCAACTGCGTCTGCCATGTTTTATCCTCTTCTCCCGCACACGGAGGGGATACCGTTCACCAGGGGATGTGACGCAACGCTCCAACGCGAACCAGCAGCGCCGCGAGCAATGCCGCCACTACGGCCCAACTATCGAGTGACAAACGCCGGAGTCTGAACTTCCGTGCCGCCTCTTTCTGGTCGCCCACGTCTTGTTCTCCTCTCTAAGTGCCGCAAACCGTTCTTTCCGATTGCCGCTCTTCCACGTTCTGCCGGAATTCCGCGCCGGCTTCAGACCGGCGTCTTGCGGCCGGGCGGCCCACGATCAGCATCGCCGGCGCCGACGGTGTCTGCTCGCGCGGGAGCCTGCCTGCGCTGCTCCAGCGCATCTCCTGCCCCGGATTACTGGTCGAGGAAATAATTACGCGTATTAAATCGGCAGGAAGACCTGCTTTCTTGAGTCGCCTGGCAATTTCGGCGTAGTCTCGGCCGGCAAGTAGGAAGTTTCGTTTGCTGTCTGGGGGGGCCGCCCCAATCCTGGGAAAACGAGCGTTAAGAAGCCATTTGCGCCGCCGGCCGCGATTATCCCCTGCACGCGCTAAAATCGGGAGTCTGACCTGAGGTCCCAGCCGCCTTTCGGTGGTCGAAGCCGCCAGTTGCCCCTGTCGGTGTCCGAAGCGGAGAATTGAAAATCCCACAAACGAGCAGGCTGAGCGGCATGTCCGCAGTCCCCCGCGCCCTAAATCGTTCGCAGCAAATTAGTTACCTGCCGGGCGCGATGGCGGCTTTCCTGCTTCCGGGACTGGGAATTGGTGCGCGCAAGGAGGCCCCATGGATACCCTCTTGCAGGACATCCGCTACGGCGCCCGCATCCTGGCCAAAAACCCGGGGTTCACTTTCATCGCCGTGCTCACCATCGCGCTGGCCATTGGCGCCAACACTGCCGTTTTCAGTGTTCTCGATGCCGTCCTGCTTCGTTCTCTCCCCGTTGCCGATCCTGCCCACCTTGTTGTGCTCACCGACCCCGACTTCCACGGCCGCTCTTACGGCAGCGAAGGTGGCGAGCGCTCGCTTCTCTCGTACTCTGAGTTCTCCTTCCTCCGCGATCACAACGAAGTGTTCTCCGGCATTTTCGCTTCCGATAGTGCGCTCGCCGAGCGCGTCGTGAACATCGGCACTGGCTCCTCCACCGCCGGCCAGCAGACCGAAGCTGCGCGCCTGCGGCTGGTGAGCGGCGGTTATTTCTCCACGCTGGGTGTTCAGCCCGCTCTCGGTCGCGGGTTCACTCAGGAAGTTGACCGAGCGCGCGGAGCTTCGCCCTTTGCCGTAATCAGTTACGCCTATTGGAAGCAGCGCTTCGGCCTCGACCCCGCGATTCTCGGCAAGACCATCCGCATTCGCGACGTCACCTTCGAAATTATCGGCGTCGCTCCTCCCGGATTCTTCGGCGAAACCGTCGGCGACACGCCCGACGTCTGGGTGCCCATCGTCATGCAGGACGCCCTTTATCCGGGCACTGATCTCCTCGACCCCGCTCTCCGAATCACGAACCAGTACACCTGGCTTCAGGTGATTGCCCGCCTCAAGCCCGGCCTCTCGCTCGAGCAGGCCAGCGCTGCCATCAACGTCACGTTTCGGCACGAACTCGAGCAGGCCGTCGGCTCGCAAGCCAGTGAGAAGGACCGCGCCCACGCCTTCGACCAGCGCATCAAGCTCCAGCCTGGAGCGCGCGGCGCCTCCACGCTTCAGGGCGATTACGGCAAGCCTCTCAAACTCCTCATGGCCCTCGTCGGATTTGTCCTGCTCATCGCCTGCGCCAATCTCGCCAATCTTCTGCTCGCCCGCGCATCCGCGCGGCAGAAGGAATTTGCCGTGCGCATCGCCATCGGTTCCGGCCGCGCTCGCTTGGTTCGCCAGCTCCTCACCGAGAGTTTCCTGCTCGCAGCTCTCGGCGCCGCTGCCGGTTTCCTGCTTTCGCGATGGGCGGGAGCGGTTCTTGTTGGAATGGCGGCGAAAACTGGACCCGCCGTCAGTGCCATTTCTCTCGATTTGCAGCCTGACCTTCGAGTCCCCGGCTTCACCTTTGCGGTTACCGCTCTCACCGTGCTTCTCTTCGGTCTCTTGCCCGCCATCCGCTCGGCGCGCGTCGATTCGCTTCCTGTGCTCCGCGCCGCAACCGCGGTCGGCAGGCTCGATAGCGCTCGCCGCCTTCCCGCGGGCCGCCTCCTCGTGATTGCTCAGGTGGCTATCTCCGTCGTCATGCTTTCTGCCGCGGGCCTCTTCCTGCGCAGTATTCAGCGGCTCCATCAGGTGGACCTCGGCTTCAACCGGGAGAACATCCTGATGTTTCGCGTGGACTCGGCGCCCGGCGGCTACAAGGGCGACGCGCGCGTGGCCTTCCATCGCAATCTGATGGAAAAAATCCGCGCGCTCCCCGGCGTCCAGGCCGCCACTCTCTCTTCGAACGGCCTGTTTCAGGGTTCCGAGTCCGCCGATCCCATCTCGGTCGAAGGCTACACTCCCAAATCTGGCGAGGAACTCCACTCGCGGATGGATCACGTCGGGCCCGGATACTTTTCCGCGCTCGGCATCCCCGTTCTCTCCGGCCGCGAATTTCAGGAGCAGGACGCCGCTCCTTCACGCCGCGTCGCTGTGATCAACCGCACCTTTGCCGAGACCTATTTCCCCAATACCAACCCCCTCGGCAAAATCGTCGCGGACACCTATCCCGGAAATCCCGGTGACGCGGTGATCGTTGGCGTCGTTGCAGACTCGAAAGGGAACAGCCTTCGCCAGCCAGCCCGGCCGCGAATCTACTTCCCCTTCTTCAATGAAGTGTGGGAGCACTCCAACGCCGGCTACGCGGTTCGAACCCTCGCCGACCCCGAAATCGTCAGTCGCGAGATTCGCGCCGCCGTCGCAGAAACCAATCCCGGGCTCCCCGCCATCCGCATCACCACTCTCACTTCCCTCATCGGCGGCTCCATCAATACCGACGTCTTCATCGCCAAGCTTTCCAGCGTTCTGGGTTTTCTCGCCCTCGTCCTCGCCGGTATTGGACTTTACGGATTGATGGCGTACACGGTTTCACGCCGCACCCGCGAAATCGGAATTCGCATGGCCCTCGGCGCCCGGCCCGGCTCAGTTCTGCGGCAGGTGATGAATGAGACGCTGCTGCTCGTCCTCATCGGGGTTGTCATCGGAGTTCCCGCGGCCATCGGCTTGGCTCGCCTCATTCGCACTTTGTTGTTCGGTGTGGGTGCCGGCGATCCCATCGCCATTGGCGGTGCCATGCTTGTCCTCGCAGCCATCGCCGTCTTCGCCGGTTTCCTGCCGGCTCGCCGCGCCGCCCAGGTCGATCCCATGATCGCCCTTCGCTACGAATGAGTGTCGGTAGCGCCGCCTTCTAGCTGGCCCTGAGTCTTTTCCCCCATCGGCGGCTGCTATCTCGCCGGCAGCCTTGCTCCGATCAACTGAGCCAAATTCTCCGCCGCGGGCGGATCCAAATTCGCCAGCACAACCACCACGTAGCCCGATTCCGGATAAATCCCCAGCGACGCATTAATGCCCGGCCCGCCGCCGTTGTGTCCGATCACGCGCACTCCATTCTCGCGCAGGTCGTGGAACCCGTACGCGTACATCTGCCCCGCAGGTCCCACCTTTCCCGTCGTAAGCAGCTCGGTCGCCGCGGGCCCAAGCAACTTGTGGCCCGTCAAGGCTTCGGCAAATTTCAGCAAGTCGCTGGCCGTTGAATATCCCCCGCCCGCCGGACTTCCACGGGGCGGCAACGCAGGGGTATTCGGCTGCAGCCCGCCGCCGGGCAGCATGTGGGTGTAGCCGATGGCGCGGTTCGGCACGGCCTCGGATTCAAAATAGGAGTCCGTGTCCTTCATTCCCGCGGGCGCGAAAATATGCTTGCGCACGTAGTCGTAGTAACTCTGCCCGCTCACCTTCTCGATGACCGCCCCCAGGATCTCGAATCCGTAGTTGCTGTACTCATAACGGCTTCCCGGCTCGAATTGCGGCGCGCGCGTGCCATAGAGCGCCACGTAATCCGCTGGACCTTTCAGTCTCTCGCGGTTCTCTCGAAACGCCGGCCCGAAAACGTCTCCTGTCCCGCCCGTATGCGTCAGCAGTTCGTGGACGGTCACCTTCTCCGCCACCTCCCGGTTCGGATAATCGCTCAGATATATCCCCACCGGGTCTTCCACTCGGATTTTCCCCCGCTCTACGAGCTGCAGCACGGCCGTTGCGGTGAACATTTTATTCATCGACCCGAGGTTGATTTTCGTATCGACTCGGTTCGCGATCTTTTTCTCACGGTCCGCGTCACCGCAGGCCCTCGTGAAAAGGGCCTTGCCGCCGCGGGCGATCATTGCCACACCGGAGAACTGGCCCGTCCCGCACAGCTCCTGCTCTCGCTTGTCCGCCGCGGCGAGCGCTTCCGCCTCCGTCATCCGCGCCACCGGCTCTGCGGCCGGACGCTGCACGGCCTGAAGCCCGAACGCCGTGATTCGGTGAGGCTGCTCCGGTTCCACGTCGATCTGAATCTCCGCGCGCTGCTCGGAATTCTTTTCCTTGAGTTGTGCCGCAATGTGTGTGGACGTCGATATGACGATGCCGCGCAGCTCGAATCCCCCGGTCCGTTCACGGAATTCGAGCTCTTCCTCGGCCGTGCGGCGCGGCGGGTTCGCAAAGCCCTCTTCACGGAACTTTCGCAACGCCTCGCTGTCCCCGCTGTTGAACGCTTCGAGCCACCCCGCCAGCCGTTTTCCCGCAGGCGTATCTGGAATCGTCACCTGCACAGAGGCCTGCGGCTGCGTTTGCTGCCGCTTCCCTCCGGCTATCGCTGCCCACGAGACCAGCATCAGAACGGCGAAATAGCACACCGCCCGGATGAGTTTTCTCATCGCAATGTTTTCCCCCGAATTTGGACGCAGCACCTCGCGGAACGTGCCGTGGAAAATCTGCCGCCGCGCGGCTATCGCGGCGGTTCGTTCTTGGAAATCACTCCGTTGTGCATCACAAACCGGACGTTTCCCAATTCCCCGATGTTCTTCAGAGGGTCCCCCGGCACCGCGATGATGTCCGCATACGCCCCTGGCGCCACCACGCCGATTTCTCCCTGCATGTCCAGCATCTCCGCCGCCCGCGACGTGGCCGATTGGATCGCCGCCATCGGCGACATCCCGAATCGCACCATATACCCGAAATCA
>DASPSB010000436.1:0-4908 GCA_035624135.1 Candidatus Acidiferrales bacterium
CGCTTCTACTGCGGCAGCGGCCCCGCAGGCTCCTGCGGCTGAAGGCGTCCCCGTGCGTATTACCGTTACCGCTGTCTCCCGGGAAAAGGGCCAGGAGCCGCCGGAACTGAAAAAGGACGATTTCCTGATTTACCAGAACCATCAGCGGCGGCGCGTGCTCGATTTTGTCCGCCAGTCGGGCGATAACAACAAACTCGACGTTTACGTCGTGGTGGACGATGCGGTTCAAACCGACATTACCCTGGATTACCGCGATATCGGCAATTTCGTTCAAGAGTTGCCCTCGATCGCCCGGGTTGGCGTCGGTTACGCGCTGAACGGAAGCGTGACGATGTCGCAGGATCTGACGGATAACCGCCAAGCCGTGGTGAAGACCCTGCGCATTCCGCTGGGCCGCTTTGGCGCCGGAGGCGGTATTTATCTTTCGCTCGCCGATCTGGCCAAGCGGCTTCCCGACTCGCCCGACCGCCGCCGCGCCGTACTGTTCCTGAGCAGCGGGATTGACCTGTATCGCGGTTTGCGGGACAGCGAGGCGGCCCTCAATCCCGATCTCCAGCTGGCCATCGATCACCTGAACCGCAGCGGGGTGACCGTTTACACGATTTACGTCGCTCCTGCCGCGCATTTCTCCCGCAGCCTCTTTCTGGTTTCGAACGGGCAGAGCTGTCTGGCGCGGCTGGCGGACGAAACGGGCGGCGAGGCCTTTTTCGAGGGCTTCATAACTCCTGTCTCCATGAAACCGTTCCTCGAGGAAATCGGCCGACACTTGAATAATCAATATGTGGTGACGTTTGCCGCCAAACAGGGCAAGAAGTCCGGCTATGAAGCGATCCACGTGAGCACCGAGTTGAGCGGCGTGGAACTTACAGGTCCCACCGGAGTGTACGTGCCGGTTCAAAAGTAGCGCCATCCATAATGGACAAATGGAATGGCGTGCCCGCGTCGCCCCGCTCTCCGTTTGCCGCATCTCTGTGATAGTTTTTCCAGGCCCGCCAACTCATGCGAGGACGCAATGAAACTGACCCGTTTCCGCCGGGCGCCGGCGTTCATGCTGCTGGCCTTCGCCGTATGCGCGAGCGCAGCGCCGCAAGCGCGCGAGGCTGAGGGCGTTCCCGTTCGCATCGCAGTGACGGCCGTGGCCAAGGAAGAGGGTCGCGAGCCACCCAGTTTGGTGAAAGAGGATTTTCTGGTCTACCAGGACCGCGGCCGCCGCCGCGTTCTCGATGCCGTCCGGCTCTCGGGCGAACGCAACAAGATCGATCTCTACATCTTTGTGGACGACGCCACGCGCTCGAACGTGACACTCGATTTTCGCGAAATCGGCAGCTTCGTGGGGGAACTGCCCGCGAGCGCGCGCGTGGGAGTGATTTACGCGCGCAACGGCACCTTTTCGGTCGCGCAGGAGCTGACCCATGACCGCGAAGCCGCGCTCAAGACTCTGCGCAAGCCGCTGGGCAGCGTGGCCGCGAACGGAGGTATCTATCTTTCGCTGGCGGAACTGGGGAAGCGGCTCCCGCCATCGCCTGACCGGCGGCGCGCTGTCATTCTCCTGTCGAGCGGCATCGACGTGCTGCGCGGCCGGAGCGAATCCTCTTCGGGCGTCAATCCCGATCTGGAACTCGCCATCAATCATTTGGCCGAGAGCGAGGTGCTGGTCTATCCGATTTACGTCTCTCCCGCCGCGGAAGTCCTGAGCAACCTAGCCCTGGTGGCGAATGGGCAGAGCTGTTTGAAGAGGCTGGCAACGGAAACCGGCGGCGAGGCGTTTTGGGAAGGATTCGGAACCCCAGTCACAATGAAGCCGTATCTCGACGACGTGAGCCGTGACCTGAAGAACCAATATTGGGTGACGTTTGCGGCCAAGCCCTCCAAGAAACCCGATTATGCCGAGATTCGCGTGAAGACCGAGGTCAGCGGGGTGCGCGTGATCGGGCCGGAGCGCGCGTGGGTGCCTGCCGGGCGGTAATAAGACGGCGCGTTGCGGACCTCTTGCAGCGCAAATACCACGCCCCCAGGGACGTCCTGGACTGTAGTGCCAGTCGTCATCTCATGCCTCGCCGCAGAATAAGATATGGGTTGCCTGTCGTGTCCGTGGTGTATAGACTCCCGCCCTACCGAGCCCCCGCTCGTAATTCCGCAATCTACGGGAGGTCTCTTATGGGCGCGACTCCTTCTCCGGCTTCATCGGAATTAACGCTGAGGATCGATAAGGACCCTGATGGCGCGACGGTGCACTGCGCCGGCAAAATCACCGCAACTTCGACGGGCCTGCTGCAAGACCAGGTGCGGCCGTACATCCCCAACTCGAAGCGCGTTGTGCTGGACCTCTCTCAAGTGAACTACCTGGACAGTTCCGGTCTGGGCGCGGTGGTGCGGCTGTGGATGACGGCGAAGAAAGCCAACTGCGACTTCAAAGTCGCCAACCTGACTCCGCGCATCAAGGACCTCTTCTCGCTCACAAACCTGTCGTCGATCTTCGAAAACGTCGAACACAGCGGGATGTAGCCGCGAAGCTGACCGGCCCCGAGTCGCCGGCGCGCAGCCGCGGAGCCTTCGTTGGAAGAAACCAGACCTCGCTTCGTCCGGGCCCGCTAGATGCCGGCGCCGCCCGGGCGCGGCCCACGGACTGGCGGAGGCCGTGCCGCCCACGCTATAGTAATAAGTTGAGGCCGGGCATTTCGAAGCCCCATGTCCCCCGGGTTAGGGACGGAATCGTGGCGGCCCGTGCCTTCCGTCTCGTGCGCCCCCGTGGCATCCGGGACGGCCTGCCGCAGGAGCACCGATTGCAGCCGCGCGCAGCGGACTGCGACCGCATGACGCGACCGGTGGTTGGCGGCCCGCGGGTCCACGAGAAAACAAGGAGTTCGGCAATGGTCAAGGCAACACAATTGCGCCCCGGGATGGTCATCCAATTCGAGGGCGATCTCTACGCGGTGTTCAGCGTGGAACACCGCACCCCAGGCAATAAACGTGGCGCCATGGCCACCCGCCTGCGCAACTTGAAAACCGGGGCGATCATCGACCACCGGTTCCGCGCCGAGGAATTTGTGGAACGCGCCATCCTGGACGAAATCGAATACGAATTCCTCTACGCCGACGGCGACGGCTGGCACTTCATGAACGCGGAAACATTCGACCAGATTCATCTGGGCCGCGAGGTGCTCGGAGACTCGGTGGACTACCTGCTGCCCGGCATCCATCTGAAGCTGGAATTCCACGATGGAAAACCGATCGGCGTGATTCTGCCCGACACGGTGGACCTGACCGTTACCGACACCGAACCCACCGTGCAGAAAGCCACGGCCAGTGCGGTGATGAAGCCCGCGAAGCTCGAAACCGGGCTGGTAATCAGCGTTCCGCCGTTCATCAACAACGGCGATCGCGTCCGGGTGGACACATCGGAAGGCCGCTACGTGCAGCGAGCGCAGTAGCCGGAACGCAGCCTCTCGAAGCTCGCTGAGTTCGGTGCGCTCCCGGGTTTGACACTGGACACCAGGCCCCGGAATTACACGAGGCCGTCACTCCCCACCGATTTCAATATCAACGGCAGCAGGAACGTTTGCAGCCGTTCGGCATCGAGGCCCGACAGCCCGTCGAGTTCGATTCCCATTCGCGTGGTGCTCGCCTGGCGCACCACTTTGCCGGTTCCTCTGACGGCCGACTTCTGTATGCCTCCCAGCTCCAGGCGAAACCGCACCTGAGAGCCGACGGGAAGGGTCTTGGGCGTCTCCACCAGCATGCCTTGCAGGCTGATGTCCACGGTCTTGCCTTCGAGCTGGGCTTCTTCACATTGGATGCTCACGCGGCAAGCCACTTCCACGCGGTGAAACCTGCGTCGCTCTTGCTCGATCGGCCCGTGGGCCGCGCGCCAAACGCGCAGCAGCCGGCTGCGGTCGAAGGGTTTGAACAGGAAAAAATTGGCGCCGGCCTCGAATGCCTTTGCCATCGCCTCGGGCGAGTTTTGTCCGGAGAGCATGATGATCGGCGTGCGGCGGTTTATGCCGGAGCCGCGGGCCATTTTTGCCAGTTGCAGGCCGTCGGGCGCGGGCATGTTCAGCTCCAGAAACATCGCGTCATACTTCTCTTTGCGCAGGAATTCCGCGGCGCGGCTGCTGCTGGTTTCCAGAACGGCTTCCAGGTTCGAGGCAGCCATGGCCGTCTGGACCGACTCGCACGCTGCCTGGTCGGCATCAACGATTAGCACTCGAAGTTTCATACCACTAGTTTCTTCGGCGGAAATGCGGAACAGTTTAGGCCGCGTGGCGCGCCGCGCGGGCCGGTAGAAATCTCGTCCAGCCCTGGCGCTCTACTCGCCCAGCGATTCGAGGATTAAAGGCAGCAGGAAGTTCTGCAGCCGGGCGTTTTGATTGTCCGAAAGGCGCTCGAACTGAATCCCCATCTTATTGGGACCGGCGAGCCGGGTAATTTTCCCCGCAGCCAGGACAGGTTCTTCCCCTGGAACGATCTCCAGCTTGATTTGAATTCTCGTGCGGGTGGCCCAGCCTGCCGCTGTCTCGACGAGCATGCCCTCGAGACTCAAGTCCACCGTATGCCCTTCCTCGCGGTCCTCACCTTTCAGCAGCACCACATGACGCCGCACGGACACGCGGAGAAAGCGCCGGCGTTCCTGTTCGATGGGGCCGCGGGCGGCGCGCATCACCTGGAGCAGGCGGCTGCGATCGAACGGTTTGAACAGGAAAAGGTTCGCGCCGCTATCGAAGGCGCGCGTCATCACCTCCGGCGTGGCTTCTCCGCTCACAAAAATGATGGGAGTCCGGCTATTCAGTCCGCCGGACCGTATCAGCCTGGCCAAATGCATGCCCCCTGGTGCGGGCATCTGCCCGTCCAAAAAGACCGCGTCGAATTTTTCCTTGCGGAGAAGGCGGCCCGCCTGCTCCCCGTCAGCCA
>DASPSB010000005.1:0-5757 GCA_035624135.1 Candidatus Acidiferrales bacterium
CCACGCCATCGAGAATGTTGAGGGAGTCAAACTTCTTCTGATTTTCCGGATTTAATAACTCCCGACAGGTGAGCAAACCGTAGGTACACGGGCTGGTATCCACAACGACGGGCAGGCGTCCCTCGTCCGACCATCGCCAGAGGCGTTCGATGGCCGCATTGGCAGCGATGTCATGGGCTTGGTCATAGCCCTTGGAAGAAAACGGCACACCGCAGCACGTTCCGGCTACATCGTCTGGAATGAAGAGCGGAAGTCCAGCGCGGGCAGCGACAGCGAGAAAAGCCTCAGAGATAGAGAGTTCTGCTGATTCAGTAGCGATCCTCCCCATCACGCGCGAAATGCAGCTTGGGAAATAGACGGCCTGGGCGCCGGCGCGGCCAGCGGAGGGAAGGCGCTTTGCGGGGCGCGGCACGTCGGGCGTCCACTTAGGGATGCCGTTGCGGGTTAGAGAGCGCATCACGCCCGTGATTGCCGCCATCGCGCCTGCACCGAAAATCGACTGAATGCCGTGTCCCAGGCGGAGCGCAAAGCGAATCGCGCGCTCGGTGGCGGCAAAGTTGTCCGCCAAAGCGCCGGCGATGCTGTGAGCGGTGGCGGAATGACGCAGGCGGCGAAGCCGTTTGGTGAGCTGGCCCGTGTCGATGCCCACAGGACACGCTGTGGCGCAAAGGCCATCCGTGGCGCAGGTATCCAGGACCGTGTAGGGGAACTCGGCGATGAGCGCATCGAGCATCGCCCGATTCGCCTTGCCGTTTCGCAGGCGGGCCATTTCCCGGCGGAGGACGATACGTTGCCGCGGAGTGGTGGTGAGGTCGCGGCTCGGGCACTTGACTTCGCAGAAGCCGCATTCAATGCATTTATCCACTTCCTCTTCGATGGAGGGCGTGGGCTTAAGCGCGCGCAGATGGGATTCAGGGTCGGGATTGATGATCACGCCGGGATTGAGGAGATTTTCGGGGTCGGCAAGATCCTTGAGCCGCTTCATGATGCGATAGGCCTCGGCGCCCCATTCCTTTTCGACGAACGGCGCCATGTTGCGGCCGGTGCCGTGCTCGGCTTTGAGCGCGCCGTCGTAGCGATCGACGACGAGGCGGACGACGTCATCGAGAAAGCGCGCATAGGTGTCGATGGCGGCCTGGTCGTTGAACGACTGGGTGATGATGAAGTGCAGGTTCCCGTCTTTGGCGTGGCCGAAGATGATTCCGTTGTCGTAGCCGTGTTTGGCGAACAGCTTGGTGAGGTCGATGGTGGCGTCGGCGAGGCGCTCGACGGGGAAGGCTACATCTTCGATGATCACGGTGGTGCCGCTCTTGCGCACGGCGCCGACCGCAGGGTAAAGGCCCTGACGAATTTTCCAGAACTGGGCCTGCTCAGCGGGATCGAAAGTGAATCGAGCGGGCTCGACGAGGCGCAGTCCATGGACGGCATCGCGGGCCTGCTGCTCGATGGCGGCGCGCTCGGATAGGTTTGCGCTCTGGAATTCGGCGAGGAGCCCCGCCGCGTCCGGCGCAAGGTTTTTGATCGAAGGAGGGATGCCCGGCTCATTTTCGACAGAGCGAAGCGAGGCCCGGTCCATCAGCTCGAGGGCTTTTGCGCCGGCGTCGCGAAGAGGCACGATTGCGGCGCAGGCTGCATAGAGGTCGGGAAACAGCAGCAGGCCTGTGTACTTGACGGGCAAATCGGGCACAGTGTTCAGAACGGCTTCGGCGATGAACGCCAGAGTCCCTTCCGAACCGATGAGCAGGTGCTGGAAGATGTCCAGCGGACGCTCGAAATCTACGAACGCATTCAGCGAATAGCCGGTGGTGTTTTTCATCCGGTATTTCGAGCGAATGCGGTCGCGGAGCACTGAATTGGCGTCGATTTCCGATTTCAGGTCCAGGATGCCTTGGGCCAGGCGGGGCTCGCGGGAGCGAAAGCGCTCTTCCGCGCCGGGTTCTGCCGTGTTCACGATGGTTCCGGATGGCAATACAAAGGTGAGCGAATCGAGCGTGTGATACGCGTTCTGGGCCACACCGCAGCACATGCCGCTGGAATTGTTGGCCAGGATGCCGCCCATCATGCAGGCGTTGATGGAAGCCGGGTCGGGCCCCATTTTGACGCCGTAGGAACGGAGCAACAGATTCACGTGGCCGCCGATGATGCCGGGCTGGACGCGAACTTTCTTGCCGCCGTCCTCGACTTTCGCGCCGCGCCAGTGGCGCGCTGCTTCCACCAGGACGCCGTCTGTAATGGCCTGACCGGAGAGGCTGGTGCCCGCAGCGCGGAACGTGAGCGGAATGCGCCGCTCGTGGCTGAAGCGGAACAGGGCCTGGATTTCCTCAATCCCCGTCGCCAGCACTACAGCTTTGGGAATCAGTCGGTAAAAGCT
Source organism: Candidatus Acidiferrales bacterium (assembly GCA_035624135.1). Classification (GTDB taxonomy): domain Bacteria; phylum Acidobacteriota; class Terriglobia; order Acidiferrales; family UBA7541; genus JOPF136. The sequence goes on from DASPSB010000005.1 coordinate 2,372, forward strand.
GGCGTCGGCGGCGAAGGCGAGCACGTCAATCGGGCGCGTGAGGACGCGATCGGCGGGGGCGATACGAAGAAGCGCGCTGCGCAGTTCGCTCGGGGGCGCGCCGGTTGCCGCGGGGGCAGTTGCTGAGGCCATGGATGCGCTCGAGGCGGGAGCCTATCACAGCGCGATGGGGGGATAGAGTGATTGCAGTCACACGGCTCGGATAGTTCGCGGCACAGTGCCCGCAGAACTCGCATGTAGTTTGTTTCTTGGCGGGGCGAGAGGCGCGTGCGCGTAGGCAGGGCGCGGAGGGGTTTGCTAGACTTGTAGCATCGTCTTGAGGAATAGCGCCTGCGGGACGCGGGATGATCAAGCGGCAAATTCGGCGACTCTTGCTGGCTGCCGGAGCAGTCGCGGTGCTCGTGTGCGTCCTGGTGTGGATGAGCCGGCGGATGCCCGTGCCCGGCGTGGGTGCGATTCGCGTCCTGCGGCAAGACTTGACCGAGGTGGTGAACACGAATGGCAGAGTCGAAGCCATCGAGCCGGCGGTGATTCGCGCGGAGCTCAATGCGTTCGTGATGAAAGTGGGCGCGACCGAGGGGAAACAGGTAGGCACTGGAGATCTTTTGCTGAAGCTGGACACTTCGGAAGCCGAGGCGCAGCTCGCGCGCAGCCGGCAAAGCTTGCTGGATGCCGAGGAGGCCCTGCGGGCCGCGCGTGCCGGAGGGCCTCCCGACGAGCGGGCGCAACTCGAAGCCGACCAGCGGAAGTCCGATGCGGAGTTGGAGCGCGTGCGCGCCCAGCAAGCCTCGCTTGAACGGCTGGCCGCGCAGCAGGCGGCCACACCGGACGAAGTAAGCCGGAACCGGCTGGCATTGGCGCAGGCCGAAGCGACTGCAAAACAGATCGCCGCGCGGAAGGACGACCTGGCGCGGCGGGCGCGGCTGGCGGTCGAGACTTCGCAGCTGCAGATGGAGCGAGCCAGCGCCGATATCGCCTCGTTCGAAAAAATGGTCCGGCAAGGGAACCTGACCGCTCCTATCGAAGGAACGCTCTACTTGTTCCCGTTGCATGTGGGTGATTACGTGCACACGGGGGACCTGCTGGCGGAGATCGGCAATCTGACGCACTTGCGGGTGCGTGCATTCGTGGACGAGCCGGAACTGGGGCCGGTGGCTCCCGGCCAGCGCGTGGTCATCACCTGGGACGCGCTCCCGAACCAGAGCTGGGAGGGGCGCACCGAACAGATTCCAAAGACCGTGGTCCCGCGCAACACGCGCACGGTGGGCGAGGTGCTTTGTTCCGTGGAGAACAGCAGCCAGAACCTGCTGCCCAATGCCAACGTGAGCGTGAGGATCATCGTGCGCCAGGCAAAGAACGCCCTGGTCGTGCCGCGCGGCGCCGTGCGGAATGAAGGGGAGCGTCGCTATGTGTACGTAGTGGAGCAAGCGGGGCTGGGCGGGACGACGCAGTTGCTGCATCGGCGGGAAGTGCATCTGGGCATCAGCAGCGCGGCGAATTATGAAGTGCTTGATGGTGTACGAGAGGGGGAAGAAGTGGCACTGCCGGGTGACGTTGACTTAGCGGATGGCATCAAAGTTAGAGCCGTCATCCAGAGACTGTCGGTGGGAGGCTGAAGCTCCGGGTGACGCGCTTAAATCCATGATCTTACCGGGTGAGAAACCTCCGGCGACGGGGGCATGGGGTGTGAAGCTGTGCGCGACACGCCTGGCTGCACTGCTGGTAGTAGGCGCGATGTGCGCCGCCGCGCTGCTGCCGGCGGGACGGCGCGGCGCCATGAACAGCGAAGAACTGCGCAGACTCTTCGAGGCCGGAGACTACCGCCAGGTGCAGAGCCAGTCGCAGGAGGCAGTGGCCGCGGCTCCGCAGGACCCCGCTCCTCATTACTGGCTGGCGCGAAGCTCCTACGAACTGGGAGTCTACGACCTGGCGGTGCGCGCGGCGGAAGACGCCTGCCGGCTGAATCCGCAGAGCTCCGATTTCCAAATGTGGCTGGGGCGCGCTTACGGAAGGAAGGCAGAAATCGAGTCGAGCTTTTTCCTGGCGCGGAAAACGCATCGCGCGCTGGAAACCGCAGTGAAACTGGACGGAACGAACATCGCGGCGCGCCGCAATTTGGTGGAGTATTACGTGGACGCGCCTTGGTTTCTGGGCGGGAGCAAGGAGAAGGCGCGGCAACAAGTGGAGGCCATTACGGCGCTGGACCCTTTTGAGGGCATGCTGGCCATGGCCGACTACTACCGGGGCTCCGACCAGCGACAGGAAGCGCAGCAGCAGTATGAGACACTCCTCGAAAAACATCCCACGCAGGTGCATTTCTATCTCGAAGCACTCGACTTTTACGAGCACGAGCGTGACGCGTTGAACATGGCGCGGGTGTTGGATGTCGCGCACACGGTGGCTCCGGGGGATCCGAGGCTGCTGTTCTACCGGGCGGTTTCGCGCGTGATTGGCGGATTGCAACTGGACCAGGCCGAGGCGGAGCTGAAGCAGTTTTTGGCGGTGTACCCGGGCAACTCGGATTCGGTCAGCCAAGCGGAAGGACGGGATTGGCTCGGCGGCGTTTATGAGAAAGAAGGGAAGTGGCAGCAAGCCCTGGAACAGTACCGGCAAGCGGCGCAGCTCGAGCCTTACCGAAAGAGATTTCGCAAAGCGGTGGAGAGGATGGAAAAGGAAGTGCGGAAGCAGGGGAAATAGCCTGCCGTCGCAGCGCTCTCGTCCGGCCGCGCGCGCCGGGAAGAAGGGCCTAGGGGACGCGGCACACCCGGAGAGTGGGATTTTCATACGGACAGTCGAGATCGGGCAGAGATGCAGCGCGGCCCGCGGCCTTTCTCAGCACCAGCCAGGAGACACCGTAGCGTTTTCGCAGTCCGGAGAGTTTCGGGAGATCGGAATCCTCAATTCCCTCCTGCGCGCGCACCTCTTCTCTCCATTGCCAGGCCAGGGCGGGAATGTTGCGCGAGACGGCGCGGTCTTTGCCGGATTCCGCGAGCTGGCTGCGCTCGGCAAGGCCCCGAAAGCCATGCTCATTCTCGAATTCCAACCGGAGATAGTCCGCATTCATGGCGAAAAGCGCGTCGGGAGGGGTGTGCACACGGACCCAGGCAAATGCCTGGAGCCAATCGTTGTGAGGAACGGTTCCCGGCCATTCGATGTGGGGGCTCGCCTTGAGTTACTTGCGTTGCGACAGGAACATGCCGAGGGCGAGTGGAACGAGCAGCGCCGCACACAAGAGTTTCCAGGGCCGCGGAAGCAGTTCGGCGCACAGTCCACCGGCCGAGAGAACCAGAATCAGGTATACCAGATGGAGGGTGCGCAGAGGCTCGAGCGGAACCAGCGGCAGCAGGGCCGGAGTCAGACCGACCACGAGGCCCACAGCCACGCCA
>DASPSB010000013.1:0-3271 GCA_035624135.1 Candidatus Acidiferrales bacterium
CCGCACCCTCTCGTTCCCGAGGCGGTCACCGACCTGTCGGCTCACCAGCGCGGCGATGGCGGCCTTCTGACCTTCACTCCCCCGTCGAAAAATATCGACGGGGATCCGCTTGCCGCCGCGCCCAGCATCGAAATCCTCCGCGGATTCGGTCCTGCCGCGGCTCCGTCGCCGGCCTCCGGCACTCTCCATTTGGTGTTCACCATCTCCGCGCCCGCGCTCGACGCCTATCGGAACGCCGACCACATCGAGTTTCAGGACTCCATCAAGCCGGAAGAAATCGAGAGCCATGCCGGCGAGCGGGTCTTCTACATCGTCCGTTGCCGCTCCTCGAAACGCACGGCCTCGGAGGACTCCAATGTCGCCACGTTTACCGTGCATCCAGCTCCTGCGCCCATTGAGGACATACGAGTGACCGTCATCGAAGCCGGAGTGCAGCTCAGTTGGGACCCGCCCTCCACCGCCAGTGGCGGCTCTCCTCTCACCAATCTCGGCGGATACAGAATCTACCGCATGGAATCGCCCAGCCCCGGCGCGCAGAATGCCCAGCGCGTCGCGCCCGCGTTCCTGGCTGTTTCATCCACTGCCGGCTATCTCGATGCCCAGATCGAATGGGGAAAGACCTATCAATACATTGTGCGCAGCGTCGCGCAGTACGGCGGCGAATCCCTCGAATCCGGCGAATCTCGCCCCGTCGAAGTTACGCCCAAAGACATCTTCCCGCCCGCCGCTCCTCTCGATCTCGTGGGCGTCTTCGTCCCCGCTGCCGGAGCGACTCCCGCGGCGGTCGAGCTTTCCTGGGCCATCAACCCGGAACCGGACCTGGCAGGTTATTACGTGTATCGGGCAGGCGAAGGTGAGGAGAATCCACAACGCGTCACCCCCTCCCTGTTGCTCACGCCCGCGTTTCGTGATATTTCCCTGGCTCCTGGGGCGATTTATCGGTACCAAGTCACCGCTGTAGATCGTTCCGGAAACGAGAGCCAGCCAAGCAAGCCCGTTTCTATGAAGATTCCTGCGGCTGGAGATTGAGAGACTGAGGTGATGGCGCCCACCCATCTTCCCGGGGCAGCGTGGCTGCGGTGGATGAAGCACCGGCCGTTGCGCATTGGTGTGCTCACCGGGATCTATCTGAGCGCGGTGATGGCCGTGGCTCTGGTGTGCGCCAATCGCATCCCCGCGCTCGAGCCCTACGCGGATCTGCGCAACTGGATCTGCAACTGCCTGTTCCTGCTGGTTGCGTTGGTCCCGGTGGCTACGTTCTGGCGCTCGCCCTGGGCGCTGTTTACTTCCGCCACATCCGGATGGTTCGTCTTCAGCCTCGACTATAGTTTGGCAGGCCTGTTCTTCGAGCACTTGCAGACCAGGTTGAACAAGAGCCCGTTCCACATGTTTCTGCTCGGAGCCGGGAGTTACGCCGTCCTGGCCGTTGCTATCTGGGTCTGGGACATGCTCACCGCCGCGATTGTTCATGGTCTCGCTGAATCGAATCAGCGCAGCCCATCCTCCGCTCGTCCCAACGAATGAAGCTGGCTCGCGTTCAGCCCATCCTGCTCGCTTCGCCTCCGCTCGGCCAGGAAAGCCGCGCTGCTCCCGCGCCCCGCTTCGCGGTTCTCGATGGCGCGATGGCCTGGGAGATCGATGGCCCGTTTGACGGCGCGCGCAAGCGCACCGGCTGCTCTTGGCCGCTCGCTGAAGTCCGTCTGCTCGCTCCCATCGTTCCTACCAAAGTCGTCTGCCAGGGACGCAATTACGTCGAGCACGCCGCTGAACTGAACAATCCCGTCCCCAAGGAACCGCTCATTTTTCTCAAGCCGCCCTCTTCCGTCATCGGCCCGGACGAGCCCATTCTTTTGCCGAAGATTTCCAACCGTGTGGACTTTGAAGGTGAAATCGCCGCGGTGATCGGCCGCCCGTGCAGCCGTCTGGCGGATTCTGATGCCGTCGCGCCCTACCTGCTCGGCTACACCTGCCTGAACGATGTCACCGCGCGCGACCTCCAGAAGGCCGACGGCCGCTTCACACGCGCCAAGGGGTTCGACACCTTCTGCCCGCTTGGCCCCGTGATTGAAACTGACTTCGATCTCGCGCACGCCACCCTCGAGACCAACATCAACGGCGAACGCCGCCAGTTCGGCCGTACCTCCGACATGATCTTTTCCGTTGATGCTATAATTCGCTGGGTTTCGCGCATTATGACGCTCGAGCCCGGCGACGTGGTGGCTACCGGGACTCCCGCCGGCGTGGGGCCGCTTCAGCCCGGCGACGTGGTCGAAATCGCCGTGTCCGGGATCGGCACCCTGCGGAATCCCGTGGCTCCGCGCGAAGACTGACCTGGCACAAACGGCAAGCTGTGCGCGCGCCGGCTGAAGGCGGACGTTGAGAATACTGCTCGCTCATCCCATAGTCCCCATCCTCGGTGCCGCGGCCGCGCTGTTACTCGCCGCAGCCGCGCTGTGGTGGTGGCGCCGCCGTCCCCGCGACCCCGAAGAAATGGAACGCCGCCGCCGCGAGTATTTGAACCGCGTTGGCCGCATCGTGGAAGGCCAGATTCTAGAGATTCGCGAATCGCCCTGTGTTTCCGCCGCCCCCGCCGTGCGCGGCAAGCTCGTCCCCTACGGCAACGGAAAACGCTCGCTGGTCTGCTACACCTACGCCATCTCCGGCGTCACCTATGAAACCGCCCAGGATGTTACCGGCTTCGAGGAGCGCGCCTGCCTCGACCGCCTCATCACTGGACAGCCGGCCAGCGTCAAGTACGATCCCCAGTCGCCCGGCAATTCCATGCTGATCGCCGAAGACTGGAGCGGCCTGAACTGACGTCGCGCGCGTCGCGGAGCACCGGAAAATGTTTCGCAGGCTCCTTGCCATAATCGCTCCCCTGCTCGGTGTGGCGCTCACCCTCGCCTCCGTGTTCCTGCTTTTGCGCATGACGGTGCAGTCCGAACTCATGGAAGATCCCCTTCTGCGCAATCTCGCCATTCTCGGCACGATGATCGCCGGAGTGATCCTCCTGGTCGGCAGCGTTTACGTCAGTACCCGGATCGCCGTTCTCCTCTTCTCAGGGAATGCGCCGGTAGATAAATCCAAGAATTCCGGCGGCCACCAATAACCGCGTACTATAGGAGCGCGCAAGGAGCCTCCCCATGGGCAGCCCGCCGGTAAAATCCGCCCGCAACCTCGACGGCGTGGTCGCCGCCTCGACGCGCCTCAGCCACGTGGATGGCCTGGCCGGCCAGCTCACCATCGCCGGCTATGCGCTCGAAGAGCTTGC
>DASPSB010000014.1:0-8482 GCA_035624135.1 Candidatus Acidiferrales bacterium
CAGGAACACTCCGCTGTTCGGACCACCCTTATACGCCTGTCCCGTGGAATGCAGGAAACGTGGACCGAATCCCATGCAGGTCGCGACCTTTTTCTTGGTCATCACATCCTTGCGAAGGCCGGTCAGCTCCCGCTCGTTGGCTTCGTTCATGTCGATGTAAGCGAGCAAAGCGAAATAGTCTCCTGACTTGATGCGGTTGAAATGCGCCCGCAAGTACGCCACCAGCGTTTTCTCTCCTCCCGCGGCTTTGGCCAGTTCTGCGGCATTCTTCGGATCCGTAAACAGCTTCACACCCGCCTCTTCCAGTATCGGCTGCTCCGGCGGCAGTTTGCCCGTCTCTTCATATTCCCCGGTCAGCTTGCGAGTTTCGATTTTGCTCGCCTCGACGTCCGGCTGGTTGAACGCATTGATTCCGATCACGGCTCCGGCCGTGGCAATGGCGATCTCCCATCGGAAGAATTCCTGGCCGATGTCGTAGATGTCCTTCACGGCGATGCGCACGACGGGTTGTCCCGCCTTCTCGAGCGCTTCGACGGCGGCATCCTGCGCCGCGTCCGGCCCGGCCTCTAGGCGCAGATAGGCAAAAAGTCTGTCGTTGCCGTAGTTGTCGGGGGAAAGCAGCGGCTCGCGGTCCACGGGAATTAGTCCCTTACCTTCTTTTCCGCTCGATTCGGCCAGCAACTGCTCCAGCCATGCGCCCAGGTCGTGGATGCCCGGAGAGGCAATGATGGTCACTTTGTCGCGCCCGTGCTTGGCGCAAACGCCCATCACCACGCCGAGTACCACCCCCGGATTGTCTTCGGTCTTCACGCACGCAGCGCACGCGTGCACCATCTCTTCGGCCCTGTCCAGAAACTTCGGCACATTAAGGCCCATTGCCGCGGCAGGCACCATCCCGAAATTCGAGAGCGCTGAAAAACGTCCGCCGATGCTTGGCAGGCCGTAGAAAATGTTGCGGAACTTATCGGCCTACGCCACCCGCTGCATTTGCGAACCAGGGTCGGTGATAGCCACAAAGTGCTTCGGCGCCAGCTCCGGCCCGAGAATCTGCCGTGCCCGCTCAAAGAAGTAGGCCTTGAAGATGTTCGGTTCCAGCGTCGAGCCCGATTTGCTGGAGACGATGAACAGGCAGTGTTGGAAGTCGATCTGCGATTCCAGTCTCCGGATCTGCTCGGGGTCAGTGGAATCGAGTACGAACAGTTCGGGCGCTCCGGGGATTTTTCCATACGTCATCTTCAGCACTTCGGGACAGAGGCTCGATCCGCCCATGCCCAGCAGCAGGGTCTGCGTGAAGCCCTCCTTCTTCACCGCTTCGGCGAAGCTGGTGAGTTTGTCGAGGTGGGCGAGCTGGTCGTCGCAAATGCCCAGCCATCCCAACCACTTGGCTTCGTCACTTCCGGTCCACAGCGTCGCGTCGCGTCCCCACAACCGGCGGACTTTGCCCGTTAGCCGCCAATCCTCCAGCGCCTTCGCCACATCCTTGCCAATCGCTTCGGGCTGCGAGTAGGTCTGCCGGTTCAGCTTTTCCTTGGAAAAGAATTTGCAGGTCTTGTCTACGCTGCCTAGCAGCTTGTCGAACGCTTCGGCAAAGAGCTTGACGCCGTCGTCGAGCAGCTTCGCGGTCGCCTGCTCCATGTTGATGCCCAGCCGAGCAATCGCCGCCATCGTGGCTTGGGCGCCTTCCACATCTTTTTCCAAGGATACCTTCGGCACTCCGTGGGCCCGGAAGGCATCGTAAGTGGCCGGAGGCATCGTGTTCACTGTCTCCGGCCCGACGAGTTCCTCCACGTAGAGCACGTCACTGTACGCCGGGTTCTTGGTTCCCGTGCTGGCCCAGAGCAGCCGTTGCGTTTGCGCTCCCTTCGCCGCCAGTGCCTGCCACTTGGGCCCCGAAAATATTTGCTTGTACCGCGCATAGGTAAGCTTCGCGTTGGCGATGGCCGTCTTGCCGAGCAGGTCTTCGACGTTGTAGCGCTCAGCGCCCACCGCCGATTTCATTTTTGCTTCCAGTTGCGAGTCCACCAGCGAGTCAATGCGGCTGATGAAGAAGCTGGCTACGCTGGCCAGCCGGCCCACGTCGCCACCCGAAGCCGCCCACTTTTCCAGTCCCCGGATGTACGCGTTCGCCACGCTCTCCCACGCGGCCTGCGCAAACAGCAGCGTCACGTTGATGTTGATTCCCTCGCTCAGCAGTTGCTCGACAGCCGGAACGCCCTCGGGCGTGGCCGGAACCTTGATCATCACGTTCGGACGGTTCACGGCTTTCCAAAGCCGCCGCGCCTCGCTCATCGTCGCTTTCGTGTCGCGCGCCAAGTAGGGCGAAACCTCCAGGCTCACGTAGCCGTCGCGCCGCTTCGTCGCGTCGTACACACGTTTCAGCCGGTCCGCCGCTCCCTGAATGTCCTGGATCGCGAGCTGCTCATAGAGCGACATGGGGTCCACGTCCTGCTTCTCGAGCGCTGCTACCTGGTCCGTATAGTCTTTGCTCCCGGTAATTGCCTTCTCAAAAATGGCCGGATTGGAGGTCACCCCCCGCAATCCGTCCTCATCGATCAGCCGGTCCAGTTCTCCGGAAGTCAGCATGCTCCGCCGGATATAGTCGAACCACACGGATTGGCCGAACTCGTTCAGGGCCTTCAGCGGATTGGCTACCGCGGCTTGGCTTCCGCTCTCCTGTCTCCCGTCACTCATCGTATCCTTCCCTTCTCCGTGGCCTTCTGGGCAGAATGGGTCTTCCAGTCGTCAGCCCGTCTTCTTCACGTGGCGCTGCAATTGTTCCCGCGCTGCCGCGATTACATTTTCCACCGTAAATCCGAATTTTTTCTGCAATTCCTTGAGCGGCGCGGAGGCGCCGAACGTCCGCATTCCGATGCTGTGGCCGTTCATGCCTACATAGCGCGACCATCCGAAGGTGGAGGCCTGCTCCACGGACACGCGCGCACGCACGTCCGGCGGCAGCACAGAGTTGCGGTAACTCTCCGGCTGGTGCTCGAACAGCTCCCAGCAAGGCATGCTCACCACGCGCGCCGCGATTCCTTCGCTCTCCAGGTGGTCGTACGCATCGAGGCAAAGCTGCACTTCGGTCCCAGTGCCAATCAGGATCACGTCCGGCCTCCCGCCCGGCGCGTCCGCCAGCACGTAGCCTCCCTTGGTGAGGCCGGAAGCCGGCGCATATTTGGTGCGGTCGATCGTCGGCGCATTCTGTCGCGAAAGAATCAGTGCTACCGGTTCGTGCCGGAGCTGCAAAATCAGCCGCCAGGCTTCGGTCACTTCATTGGCGTCCGCCGGACGGATTGTAAGCAGGCCCGGTATGGCGCGCAGTGAAGCGAGCTGCTCGATGGGCTGGTGCGTCGGCCCGTCTTCCCCCACGCCGATCGAGTCATGCGTGAAAATATAAATCACCGGAATTTCCATGATCGACGCCAAGCGAATGGCCGGCTTCGAGAAGTCGCTGAAAATCAGGAAGCCCGACCCGAATGGCCGGACCTTTGATAGCGACAACCCGTTCAGAATCGCTCCCATCTCGTGCTCGCGAATCCCGAAGTGCAGGTTGCGTCCCCGGCTCTCGGGGAGAAAGTCGCCCGCTCCGTCAAACGTGAGCCGGGTCTTCGTCGAGGGGCCCAAATCGGCTGCGCCGCCCACGAGCCACGGAATGTTTTTCGCGGCGGCGTTCAGCACCTTGCCGGAAGAATCGCGCCCGGCCATGCCTTTCGGGTCCGGAGGGAAAACCGGCAGGTCCTTGTCCCAGCCCGCGGGAAGCTGCCGGTGCTGCATTTTGAAGAGGTGATCGGCGAGATCCTGATACTTCTTTTTGTACTCCTCGAACTTGGTCATCCACTCTTCGCGCAGTTTATGCCCGCGCGCGCCGATTCCGTTCTGGAAGTGCTCTCGCACTCCTTCCGGAACCAGGAACTTGGCGTCTTCCGGCCAGCCGTAGTTTTTCTTTGTCAGCCGGATTTCTTCCTCTCCCAGCGGTTCGCCATGCGCGCCGCTGGTGTCCTGCTTGTGCGGAGCGCCATAGGCAATGTGGCTGTCCACGATGATCAGTGAAGGCCGGTCGGGAGTGTTCTGAGCCGTGTGAAACGCTCGTTCGAGCATCGCTAGATCGTTCGCGTCGCCCACCCGCAGCACGTTCCATCCGTAGGCGATGAATCGCGTCGCAACGTCTTCGCTGAACGCCAGCGCGGTGTTCCCTTCAATCGTGATGTGGTTGTTGTCGTACACCCAGCACAGATTGCCCAGTTTCAGGTGCCCAGCGAGCGATGCTGCTTCCGACGAGATGCCTTCCATCATGCAACCGTCGCCGCCGATGGCATAAACGCGGTAGCCGATCATGTCGAACCCGGGACGATTGAAGTAGCCGGCCATCCACTGCCCTGCGACGGCCATCCCCACGGACGTTGCCACGCCGTGGCCCAGCGGGCCCGTGGTGGTTTCGATCCCCGAGGTCCAGCGATACTCCGGGTGGCCCGGACATTTGCTGTCAAGCTGCCGGAAATTGATGATGTCTTCCAGCTTTACACTCAGTTCCCCCAGTCGTTCGTACGTCGGATTCACCGCGCGCACGCCGGCTAGATGCAGCAGTGAGTACAACAGCATCGAGGCGTGGCCCGCGGAGAGGACAAAACGGTCGCGGTTCGGCCAGATCGGATCCGTGGGATCAAAGCGCAGAAGGCGTTGCCACAAACAATAGGCCACAGGCGCCAGCGCCATGGGCGTCCCCGGATGACCCGAGTTCGCTTTCTGTACCGCGTCCATCGAAAGCGTGCGGATTGTATTGATCGCGAGCTGGTCCAGCTTCCCGTCGTCCAAAGGTAGGCCCTCCTCCTGAGTCTTCCCAAAAGCCTGGTCGAACGGTGCTATAGAGTACTCCCAAACCGCCCGAGGTGTAGCAATAAGATGTAGCAGCTCTGCACGGCGAAACGGCCGGCGATGTTGAAAACGAGAGAGACTCTCAAGCCCTCCAGCTTCGCGCCCCCCGAACACCGGCTCCGGGTCACCCGAGAAGGATCGGCAGCAGGATTCCCATCCCAAGCAGGAAAAACCACAGCGCCGGGGCCGGTGTGCCCTCTGGACGCGTACGGCGCTTTTCCCGGGCCGCATGCCGCGGGTCCAGCAACAGCCAGCGAGAGTAACTCCGCTGAAGTAAAAGGAATGTGAATGCCGTCATCGCCCCGAATACCAGATGCCCGATGAGTGATGGCAGCAGGGCTGTAGCTGCTTCCGGCCTCCAGTCCGCCTCGCCCGTGCGCAAGAGCGGCAGCAAGGTTAATGGCCCCAGGTACCACCAAATCAGCCCGAACACCCAGCCCCAAGAGATGCCACGCCCTATGCTCAGCCCTTCCTGCCGGAACAGGAGTCCATACGTCATCCCAATCACCGCGCTCACCAACAGGTGCAGCGCCAAGGCACGCGCGAGCGATAGCTCACTCTCCAGGCCGGCGAGCTTCGAAATCACGCCGGTAGCCACCATGATCGGCGCGGATACGGCGCCGCCTACAAGCCCTGCCGCCGCTCCCCATCCCAGCGAGTAGATTGTCCTCAACCCCGGCCCCTCTGCCTCTCGCCGTATCGGATCCGATTCCACAAACAGGCGAACCCATAAGCGGTCCACCGCCGCGTACACCACTCCGATGATCACCCCATGCAGGATGTGGGCTACCAAGGAGCCGAACAGGTCGCTGGCATGGTCCGCCGACCAGTCCACAGGCACTCCCGTCAGCAGCGGATGGAGCGTCAGTGGTCCCAAGAACCACCAGAAAATACCGAACCCCGCTCCCCACCCCATGCTCGACCCGTAGCCATAGATGTCCTGCTGAAACAGCAGGCCGAACGCCACGCCAATCACCGCCGCCAGAATCAGATGCAAGCCCGTTCCCCCGGCACGCGCCCCGGCCTCAGAAATCCCCGCGGTGAGGGGGAAATACCCGCCTTTCAGCATCCAGGTGTGAAAGATGACTGCCGATGTCACACCACTCAGCCCGCCGACGACGATAGCGCGCGATGCTACGTAGCCCCGCCGCCCAGGCTGCGGACGGAATTCAGCGAGCAGCCCCAGCACAATCCCTAGCGGCGTGCCCAGCGTAACCAAATAGCCGATCAATTGCGGGAAGCTTTCTCGAGCCGCGTCCACCGTCGCCATCGAGTGCCGGCCAGCCAGCCACGGCATCACCCCCGCGGGAATCAACAGCCAAAGAAAAAACGCGTATGCCAAACCCCAGATCAGCCCCGCGCCCGGACTGCTGCATCGCTCCACGAAGAACAGCCCGAATACCACGCCATAGACAGCGCCGATAATCACGCCATAGGGCAGCGAACCGTGAAGCAGAATCGTGTAGAGGGTTCCGCCCACCGCTCCGACCAACGCCCCGGCAATCGCGCCCGCCCACGGCACGGTGCGGCTATTCGGCGCGATCGCGTCGGCGCCGCTCAACTGGGTTCCCGCCATCATCCAATTCGCCTCTTCGGATCGTCCCTTCCGCGCGCAGCCCGACAGTTCGGCTTCATCCCAAATCTATGGTCTGGACGATATCCTTCGGGAAGAAAAGCTCAATCGTCCAGTCGAGCAGCACACGGACTTTGCGTTCCAGTCCCGGCAATTTCGACAGGTAGATCCCGCGCCACATCAGCCACGCCAGCAGACCGGAAAAGCGCAGCGACTTTTCTCGCGCGAACGGCATCGTCAATTCGGCACAGGCCGTTTGATGCCCGACCACGCAGAGCGCGCCCAAGGAATCGAAATGAAAGGGCCTGAGCGGCCGGCCTTCCAGCCCCGACTTTAAATTGCGTGCCAGCGTTGCGGCTTCGCGAATCGCGAACTGTGCCGTGGGCGGGCATGGCTTGCCTGTTTTTCCGTCGTTAAGCGCCGCGCAATCGCCCACTGCCCAGATCCCATTGGCCCCCGCCACCGCCATGGTCGATTCCACTTTCACCGCCCCGCGCTTGTCGCGCTCATAGGGCAGCGTCGCCAGCAGTGGGTTCGGCGCTACTCCAGCGGTCCACACGAGTGTCTGTGCGCGAATCTCCCCGTCTCCCAGCACCACCGCTCCGGGCCGCGCATCGAGCAGGCGCACGCCCAGTTTGAATTCCACACCTCGCGCCTCCATGCTGCGCCGCGCGTAAGCGCCCAGCAATTCGCTCAGCTCCGGCAATATCCGCTCGCGCGAATGCACCAGGATCACCCGCACCTCTTCCGGGCGCAGGCTGGGATAATCGGCCAGAATCCCCCGCGCGAAGTCATTTAACGCGCCTGCCAGCTCCACCCCCGCGAATCCCCCTCCGGCAATCACAAACGTCAGCATCGCGCGCCGCGCGCCTTCGTTGCTCTCCCGGTCCGCGCGCTCGAACATTTCGATTACGTGGTTGCGGATTCGAATGGCATCGAGCAGGCTCTTAAAGTTGAACGCGTATTTCTCCACGTTGACCAGCCCGTGATAATTGGAAACCGCGCCGAGAGCGAGCACCAGATGGTCGAATCCCACTTCGCGCGCCGGCTCCGGCTCCATCCCCGCCGATGACTCCATATCGAGCGTCACGCATCGCTTCTGCAGGTCGATCGCTGTCACTCGTCCCCGGATAAATGTGGCGAAATGTAGGCTGGTCCGCAGCGGTGTGGAGATATGACCGCCTTCCAAGCTGCTTCCCGCTACTTCGGCCAGCATGGGAGTGAAAAGCAGCGCGTTTGTTTCGCTCACCAGCGTGATGGACACGCTGGGGTCGCCCCGCAATTCGTGCTCCAGTGCCGCGGCTGTCTGCATGCCCGCGAACCCGCCGCCGAGGATCACCACACGCCGCTTCTGAACTCCCTGCAGAGATGTAGGAACCGGCTCGGGCCCCAGTAGTTGCGCCGCCAGCTCACTCAGCCCCTGCACCAGCAAGCCCAGCAATCCCCCGTAACAGACCCAGCCGACCAGCGCGGGAAAATGCGCCCGCATCCCTTCCCCTTCCCACTGCGGGTATTGACCCGAAACCAGCGGAAACAGCAGCAACGTGTACAGCGCCCAGCACGGAATCCCGGTGGACGCTCCCAGCATCAGGCTATCCACATAGGCATTCTTCGAGGGGCGAAAAGTCACCGTGAATGCGGCGCCGAGGATGGTCCCCAGCGCCGCCGCGCCAACCGCGCTCGTCGCCGTGAGATTCAGCGCCACGCTGCCCATCAACCCGGCCAACCCGCCAATGCAGGCCCGGCGATAAAAGCGATTCATCGGCTCGATCTCCTCTCCCGCCACCTCGCTGGCGATGCAAATCCCGCCGCCGCACAGCGCGAGCTCCAGCCTCGTTGGCTTGGCACACCTGCACGCACCCTTGGCGCGGTACCGAGCGGGAGTTTTTTAGGTGGACGATGATAACCGATTAGGGTGCGGGTACCCGAGGAGATTCCGTGTTCACCGAGATCTCATCCAACACTTCGCGCACTTTTCGGCCCAGCGACTCGAGCGAAAACGGCTTCTGCAAGAAATAAGTCAGCGGCCCGATTTCC
>DASPSB010000022.1:0-3011 GCA_035624135.1 Candidatus Acidiferrales bacterium
CGCTCGCGGGCGCACGCACGGGAAACAGCAAAATCACGAGCAGCGCCGTAGGCGCCGTCAGCAGCAGCAGCCGGAATGTGGATTCGCCCGCCGCGCGCGACATCCACATCCCCTGCACCGAGAGCGGCCGGATCAGTTCCATGGCAATTTTGCCTTCGAGCACTTCGTAGGACATCTCCTGGTCCACTGTGTTCCAGTAAAACGAACGTAGAATCCAGCCCACGGAGACGTAGGTGAGAATCTGGCGGAGGTCGTAGCCGGCGATCGCCCCGCTGGAGTTGCGGAAGACCGCGGACCAGATGAAGTAATACACGGTGACGTTGATCAGGTAGGTGAAGATTCCGGTGAAGTAGCGGAGACGGAATGCCAGGATATTCACAAACCCGATGTGGGCGCACTCCAGATAGGGCGCCAGCCTGTTCATTGCAGGCTGACCTCGCGCAGGGCTTCCCCCGCGTAGATGCGCTTCACAACGTCTTCAATCGATTCGTCTTCAATCACCAGGTCGCGCACCTCGACGCGGCTCAGCACCTGCCGCACCAGCTCGCCGGTGTCTACGCGCGTACGGTCGAAGCGCACGCGGCAGGTCAGCTCGTCCACGGTTTCCATTTGCAGCCCATTGATTGGCAGCGACCGGAGCTGGGCGCACGCCTGCGCGTCGCGCATCACGAACTTCACCTGTTTGGTTCGCAGCAGCCGCTGCTTCAGCAGGTCGAGGGGACCGTCGTAGAGCAGCCGTCCGTGGTCGATGATGATGATGCGGCGACAGAGCGCCTCGATATCGTCCAGGTCGTGTGTGGTGAGCAGGACCGTGGTCCGGAACCGTTCGTTCACCGCAGCCAGGAACTTGCGGATATGGTCTTTGGCCACTACGTCGAGGCCGATGGTCGGCTCGTCGAGGAACAGCAGCGGCGGATTGTGCAGCAGTGCGGCCGCCAGGTCGCAGCGCATGCGCTCGCCCAGCGAGAGTTTTCGAACGGGAGTATGCAGATACTCTTTCAAGCCGAGTATCTCGCCGAACAGGGCCATGCGCTCGTCGAACTCGCGCTGCGCGACGCCGTACATCTTGCGCAGCAGGTGGAACGATTCGATTACGGCGATGTCCCACCAGAGCTGCGTCCTCTGGCCGAAGACGACGCCAATCGTGCGCACGTAATTGGTCCGGTCGCGCCAAGGGACAAAGCCGCCGACGCGCACTTCGCCCGAGGTGGGCACTAGAATGCCGGTGAGCATTTTGATGGTGGTGGACTTACCGGCTCCGTTCGGGCCGATATAGCCGACCATTTCCCCCTGGGCCACGTCGAAGGTGATGCGGTCCACGGCCTCCACAGTCTTGTAGTCGCGCACGAACAGATTCTGGATGCCGCCCCAAATGCCCGGCCGGCGGCGAAACGTGCGGAAGTGCTTGGAGAGGTCCCGGACGCGGATCAGAGGCTCGGCGGACATGGGCACTCAAAGTGTAGCAAAGTGTTCCGGACCGGGCGTCTCCCCAACGCAGCCGAATCAGGTGCGGAAAAGCACGTCCTCGCGCTGGAACAGATGAACGGCCGCCGCCAGCGCGATGGCCGCATAGACGCAGGAGGAAGCCAGAATCACCGCAATAAAATTCCAGTGGTAGGTGCCCGTGAAAATCTCCTTGCTCACCAGGCTCGTATTCAGGATCGGAACCAGCGCCAGCCGCCAGTTCAGCTCCACGCCGGGCATCAGCGAAGCGACGGCGGGAACGATCACCACGATCATCAGCGGCGAAATATAACTTTGCGCTTCCTTGTACGTTTTTGCGAACAGGGAGATGGCCAGCAGCGCCGCCGAAAACAATACAGCTACCGGAACCACGAGCGCGAACACGGCGGCCAGCGCCTGCGGGCTGATGCTGAGCTTGAACTGCTGCGCAGCGCCCGCGGGAAGGTCTTTGGCGAACATATCAGCGGCCATACGCGACGTGATTCCCATGGAGGTGACGGCCAGGAGCGCGGTGGCAATGGAAGCGGTGAGGACGAGAAGAAATTTTCCGAGCACGAGATGCGTCCGGGAGACGCGGCTGGTGAGAATCGTCTCCATTGTGCCGCGTTCCTTTTCTCCAGCGGTCAGATCCATGGCCGGATACATGGCGCCGGTGAGACACATGAGGATGACCAGGTAGGGCAGCATCGCGCTGGAAAGGGCGGCGCCGACTTTCTCTTCCGGCGCCACGTTTTTCTTCGTCACCGTAAATGGCCGTAGGATCGCAGTCGAGAGGTTGCGCTCCGCCAGCCGGGATTCGATGGTTCGCTGGCGCAGGTCGTCGAAGAACGCGCGGAGCTTTTGCCCGCCGAGTTCCGACTTCAACTCGCCCTCGTACACGAAAATCTCGACACTCTCCGGATCTCCGCTTTTCAACGAGGCCTCGAAGCCGGGGGGAATCCGGACAGCGGCGCGAATCACTTTGTCGGAGATCTGCCGGGCGTAATCGCCGGCATCGGGAACGAAATCCGCGTCCGGCAGACGCCGGAGGGCCGAGACGATTCCAGGGGAGTCCTCGCCGCCGAGGATCATGAGCTTCGGAGTCTCTTTTTCCGCTTTTTTCACCATGGAGACAGCGAAACTGCCGAAGCCGATGGTCATTACGGGAATCAGAAGCAGGGGCATCACGATCGTGGAGATCAAGGTCCGACGGTCGCGAAGCGAATCCATCAGCTCTTTGCGGTAGACGATGCCGACGTTATGGAGGCTCATGCGGAATCTCCTCCTGCCTCGGATACGACGCGGACGAAGATGTCTTCCAGGTCGCGGATGCCAGCGCGCACGCGCAGGTCCTCGAGCGTGCCTTCCGCAAGCAGGCGGCCGTTGTGGATGATGCCGATGTGGTCGCAGAGTTTTTCCACTTCAGACATCACGTGGGTGGAGAAAATCACGGTCTTGCCGCGCTCGCGACACTCGCGGATGAAGGAAATGATGGTACGCGCGGTCATGACGTCGAGGCCGGTGGTGGGCTCGTCGAAAATCATTACCGGAGGATCGTGCACGAGCAC
>DASPSB010000036.1:0-4866 GCA_035624135.1 Candidatus Acidiferrales bacterium
ACCTGCGAAAGGTCGGTAATCAGCTCTTGGGTGATGCCGTCGGCAAAGTAATTCTGCTCGGGATCTCCTGAAAGGTTTTCGAGTGGAAGTACAGCAAGCGATCGAATCACGGTGCCCCGGTTGCCCGTCAGCCGTTCCCGCCACCCACCCGGCATAAACGCGAAAAGGATCGCAAGGGCGATTCCCAGCGCCACCACGCCCAGCAACCAGGGCCGAAAAAATGCCCGCCGCGGCAGAGCCGCTTCGACCGTCGCGCCAGCGCCCAGCCGCCGGAGGTCCGCCAGCAGTTCTCTGGCGGTCTGGTAGCGGTGCTCCGGATTTTTCTCCAGGCACTTCAGGATGATGTTTTCTAGCCCGGAAGAAACGTGCGGATTCAACGTACTCGGTGGCTTCGCCTTCTCGTAGAGAATCGCGTGCACCAGGCGCACCGGCTCGCTGTCCCGGATAAACATCCGCTGGCCCGTGGCCATTTCGTAGAGAATTATGCCCGCGGCATACAGGTCGCTGCGCGGGTCGGCAGGCTCCCCGCTCACCTGCTCGGGCGCCATGTAGGGAAGCGTTCCCGGAACTGCATGCGGTCGGGTCAGGGCCTCCGCGGCTGTTGCTTCGGCATCCGCTGCCAGCAATTTGGCCAGACCGAAATCGAGAATCTTCAGCCGCCCATCGGGCGTCACGCGCAGATTGGTCGGCTTCAGGTCGCGATGAACCACACCCTGCTCCTGAGCCGCGGCCAGCCCTTCCGCGAGCTGCATGCCCAGCGACAGGATTTCTTTTTCCGGCAGCGGGCTGCCTCCGAGCTTGTCGCCCAGCGTTGTCCCGGCCACGTATTCCATCACCAGATAGTTGATTTCCCGCTCGGTGCCGAATTCATGCACCGTGCCAATGTTGGGATGGTTCAGCCGCGAAAGCGCCAGGGCCTCCTGACGGAAACGCTTCCGCGCTGTCTCGTCGGCGAGTGCGCCGGCGGGAAGGACCTTGATGGCCACATCGCGGTCGAGCTGCTCGTCATGGGCCCGATACACTTCGCCCATTCCTCCGGCGCCGATTTTTTCGAGGATGCGGAAATGGCCGAGCGTCTGAGCAATCATGAGCAGGGACCTTCCGCCCCGATGCGGCTTTCCCGAGATGTTAGGCGTGGCTCTCGGGCCAGTCAACGCGGCTGGATGGTTCGCACTCGTTCCGTTACAGTGAAATATTCTAACTCTGGCGCGGAGAGATGTCCGAGTGGCTTCAGGAGCATGATTGGAAAGCGTGCGCTGGGGCAACTCAACCGTGAGTTCGGTTCTCGAAGACCCACCAGTTGCTGAATCCACGAACCATCGGAAACGCGGGAAACGCCAGAATCGCTTAAGTAGGGTACACGGGGGTACGCGGCGCGCCCTGTGGAGTCCAGTTGGACGCGAATTCCTCGGTCGGATTGTCATTTAGATGAGCCGGAAAAAATCCGAATCTGGCGGTTGTTCCCAATTTCGGGAACAGGAACAAGAACGCGGCTCCGCACTGAGGCTCATGTGATGGCGGCTCAACCCGTAACTAAGAGCAGGAAGGGCGCTTCAGGGATTTTCCCCAAAGCGCCCGTGGCTGCGGGGGCTGGTCCCGATCCCGAAGCTTCGGGATGAATCAGCGACCTCCGGCCCAGGCCCGCATCGCGGGCCAATCAAAAGAAGTCAGCCCGACGAGCTCATAACCCGCCCATGAGCAAAAGGCCGGGCAACCTCGCCCGGCCGTTGAAATCTATCATTGCTGGTTGCGGGGGCTGGATTTGAACCAGCGACCTCCGGGTTATGAGCCCGACGAGCTACCAGGCTGCTCCACCCCGCGACAATTGAATTCTACCGGAGGCGCCGACGGCCGTCAATTTCACTGCCCTCGCGCGCGCAGCATCCAGCCGGGCGCCCGCCACGATGTTGACAGGCGAGGGTAGCTGGTCTATCTACGGTGGACATGCCGGAAGAACCCATCATGGACGTGGCTCACCTCGGCCATCTCGAACTGCTCACACCAAAGCCCGAAGAAAGCCTGCGATTCTTCACGGGCGTGCTGGGCATGACGGAAAGCGCTCGGGAAGGCAACTCCGTCTATCTGCGCGCCTACGACGATTATGAGACCTACTCCCTCAAACTCACTGCATCAAAGCTGCCGGGCCTGGGCCATGTGGCGTTTCGAATGCGCAGCCCGCAGGCGCTCGAGAGGCGCGCCGCGGCGCTCAAAGGCACACCGTATGAAGTCGGCTGGGGCCAAAGTGACATCGCCAACGGCCCCTCCTTCCTGTGCACCGATCCGGACGGCCACCGCATCGAGCTTTACTACGAAACAAGGTGGTACGAGGCGCCTCCCGAGCTGCGTCCCGCGCTAAAGAACCAGGCGCAGCGATTTCCCGCGCGCGGCATCAACGTCCGGCGGCTGGACCACTGGAACGGCCTGGCGGCCGACATCGAAGCGAATCGCCTTTTCTTCGAGAAGTATCTGGGCTTCCGGCTGACCGAACAAATCGTGCTCGACGATGGAACGGAAGCTGCGATGTGGATGACCTGCACGAACAAGAGCTACGACTTCGCTTACACGCGCGATCACACGGGCGCGCGCGGCCGCTTGCATCATTTGACCTACGCGGTCAACAGCCGCGAAGAGGTGCTGCTCGCGGCTGACATTTGCCTGGAAAACGGCGTCTTCATCGAAACAGGGCCGCACAAACATGCCATCCAACAGACCTTTTTCTTGTACGTGTACGAGCCGGGGGGCAACCGCGTGGAAATCGCCAATGCCGGAGCGCGCCTGATCCTCGCGCCGGACTGGAAGCCGATTCGCTGGTCGGAAGCCGAGCGCAAGAAGGGCCAGGCGTGGGGCCTGCAAACCATCGCCTCGTTCCACACGTACGGTACCCCGCCCGTGGAGCCTAAGTCGTAAGGCCACAAGCGCGCTGAATCTGCCTCAGTTGCTGGCACGCCACCCTGAGCCGAGCGCAGTGTGGGCAAGGATTGCACTGTGGCGTATCATTTCGCACAGACTCGCAGGGCCTAATCCGCCGAACCGAGGTGCTATCCAGCCGCGCGCCGGGCAAATGGCCGCGGAAAGGAGGTGCGCATGAGTGAGTCAGAGCAGGAAATGGAAATTGCGCACATCCTTTGCGTGCAGGTTGCGGACTTCGCGGCGCTGCCCATCAACCAGCAAACTTCAAGGCTTCAACTGCTCTCCTCGGCGATCAATGGGGCATCCTCGGTGCAGTCGGCGCAGCGAAATCAGCAGCTCATTTGCCTGTCTTCGGGCGACGGAATGTCAATGGCCTTTTTCGGCAGTCCGGAAACCCCATTGCGAGCCGCAATCGCCATCAGCATTGCGGCAAAGCAAACCCCTGATCTGGCGCTGCGGATGGGGATTCACAGCGGGCCGGTGTTTCGCGTGCACGACATTCAGGGAAAGCAAAGCGTAGCGGGCGGCGGAATGACCACGGCGCAACGGGTGATGGAGTGCGGCGATGCGGGCCACATCCTGTTGTCCGCGGCCATCGCGGAGGTGCTGGCCGAGCACACGCGCTGGAAGCCCTGCTTGTCCGATTTGGGCTTGGCCGAGATCAAGCAGGGCGCGCCAATCCGTCTCTACAATTTCAAGAACGAGGAGGCAGGCATCACGGAAGTGCCGCGCACGTTGCGCGCCGCGCAGGCCGTGCCCTCGTCCCGAACGGGAGAGTTCAGTGGGACCGCAGCAGCCACGGCACCGTGGGCACAAACGCCTGCGCCGAGCCCGGCACCCCGATCCATTCCCGAGCTAAGTTCCGGATCCGCAATCGGCGATTACGAGCTGCTGGGAGAGCTGGGCGCGGGCGGCATCGGAAAGGTTTACAAGGCGCGCCACCACATTTCGCAGCGCCTCGAAGCGTTGAAGGTGCTCCAGCAGAACCAGGTCGGCACGCCCGACATGGTCGAACGCTTCGTCCGCGAAATTCGCGTGCTGGCCAGCCTCAATCATCCAAACATCGCGGCTCTGCACACCGCGTTCCGGCACGAGGACCGGCTGGTGATGGTCATGGAATACGTGGAAGGCGAGGCGCTCAGCAGCCAATGCGCCGCCCGGCGGGTGAGCATCGCGCAGGGAGTGGAATACATGCGCCAAGTGCTGCAGGCGCTCGTCTATGCGCACGAGCGCGGCGTGATTCACCGCGATATCAAACCATCGAACATCATGATCATCGGGCAGCCCACGCCAACAGCCAAATTGCTCGACTTCGGGCTGGCGGTGAGCGGTCGCGACCCCTCGTTCACCGCTTCGGGGACGATTCTGGGCTCGCTCTACTACATGTCGCCGGAGCAGGTGCGCGGGGAGCGGGTAGACGCGCGCTCGGACCTCTACTCACTCGGTGTCACGTTTTACGAGGTCGTTTCCGGCCGCCGGCCATTCGAGGGCAACAGCCAGTATGAGATTCTCGACGGCCATCTTCGCCAGCAGCCCGTCTCGCCCACGGAGATCAATCCCAATGTATCGCCGCGGCTGACTGGAGTGATTTTGAAGGCCCTGGTCAAGGATCCGGCAGCAAGGTATCAGAGCGCCGCGGAGTTCCTGCGCATGCTCGAGGCGCACGCGGCAGATAGCACCCCCGGCGTTACCGCTTCGATCTCCCGCGCCGCAACCACGCCCATGCCGGCTCCGGCCGTTCCTTCGCCGCGGACCGGGACGGGGCGGCCGGATTCAAGCCCGGACTGGATCACGCCCAAAGTGATTGAAGAGACCGCGAAACTTCTGGCCGAGTACATCGGTCCGATCGCGCACATCCTGGTGGAACGCACCGCCGCGCGCTGCGCCAGTGTGGACGAACTGTATGCTGCATTGGCGCTGGAGATTGAATCGCCGAACGACCGGACGAAGTTCCTG
>DASPSB010000039.1:0-2247 GCA_035624135.1 Candidatus Acidiferrales bacterium
GCGATTCACCTTGCTGCCGACCTTGGTGAGCTCCGGGCCGATATCGCCGCCGATCAGTTTGGTTTCGCCGGCGCGGGTAACGGCGAGCGAGTGACACGTGGAGCAGAACATCTGCCGGAAGCGGATTTCGCCCTGAGCGACAGCGTCGGGGTTTTTCTCGAGTGCGGCGAGGACGCGCGGGTTGAAGCGATAGGGCTCGACCGGCGCGCCGCGGAGCGAACTGAGGTAGGCGGAAAGGGCACGCAGATCCCCCTCGTCGAGTTTGAACTGCGGCATGCGGGGAGATTCTTCCGTCTCGTAGCCGTTCACGGCGCCGTTTGCGTCGGTGACCGTCCGCGGCTCTTTCAGCCACTTGTAAATCCACTCGCGGCTCGTCTTGCTGCCGATCCGAGTCAGGTCTGGGCCCAGCATCACTGGGCGCTCAACACCCTCCAAGCGGTGGCATGCGGTGCAGTTGAATTCGACGAGGAGCTGCCGGCCGCGATTGAGCTTGGGAGTCTGCGGCAAATCGCCCTGATGGCAGGATCCGCACGAACCCTGGATGAACGGTACGGGCAGAAGCGGCTGCTCCCAGGCCAGAGTGGTCTCGTGCGCTTCCGCTACCTCGGTAGCCGGTCCCTGGCCGCGGTGGCAAATGACGCAGCCCCACTCGGCGGCCGAATGGGGAATCGGGGGATGGGCGCGGTAGGGCTGCGGCACGCCGGCTCCCGAGAGGCTGGGCTGCGTGATTCCCTGATGGCACGTGGTGCAGCGGTCCACCACGTTCATTTCCGGGAGCCAGATCTGGTCGATGCCGGGATGCAGGTCAGCGAGCAAGCTCTTGGTGTCCGGGCGCGACTCGGCAAAGCGCACGTAGCCGCGCTTGTATTGTTTCCACTCCCGGCGCAAATCCTTGACCGGCGAGATGGCCAGCACGGCGAGGAAGACCACGCTGGAGAGGGCGAAGGCATAGCGCAATCGGAGCGGAAGGCGGCCCCTGTCGTCAGCCGGCATATCCCCTCCACGGCCAGACCCAGGACCAACCGGGGCCCCGGAAAAAAGTGCCAACGACTGTGAGGACCAGCGACACGGTGATAAACCAGGTCATCACCCACCAGGAAACCGGGCGGGCGCGCAAACGGCCCTTCCATCCCGGCGTTTCCGCGGGCAGGTAGTAGGAATAGATGAGCAAGCCGCCGATCGCGGCGCTCGGCACGAGCACCGTCCAGGCCTTCTCCGCAGGGGAAAGAAGCAAAATGACCAGGGCGGCAAAGACGGCCAGAAAAACCTGGAGGCGACGCGGCCGGTTTCGCGCCCAGATGGGCTCACCTTCGATGTTGATATTGAAGTACGGAATGATGACGAGCCCGAGGATCACCAGCGTGGGAATGAGAATGCCGGCCACAAACGGCGGGAAGTAATGCAGCAGTTCCTGGAGACCGAGGAAGTACCAGGGCGCTTTTGCGGGGTTGGGGGTGACCAGTGGATTGGCCAATTGCTCGAGCGGCGCGTCCCAGAGAAGGGCGACGAGCACCATCACGATAACCAGCACCTCGAAGGCGATGGCCTCGCGCACGAGCAGGTGCGGATAGGCCATGACCTGCGGCGCGGGCTCTCCGGTCACCTTCGCGGAGGTCTTGCGGGTGAGGAAGACAATCCGCTGCGGGTTTTTCGCCGCATCGGAGCCGAATCCGGCGTCGTATTGTTTATTCTTTTCGTCCACGGTCATCTTTCACGGTAAGCCCGCCGTCCTTCTGCACGCGCCAGAAGTGCACGCCGACGAGCAAAATCGCAGCCAGAGGCAGCACGACGCAATGCAAGACGTAGAAGCGCAGCAGCGCGTTTTCGCCCACCACGTTGCCTCCCAGAACCAGAAACTTCACGCGGTTGCCGATGATCGGCATTGCGGAAATGATATTGGTTCCCACGGTGATGGCCCAAAAAGCGAGCTGGTCCCAGGGCAGCAAATAGCCGGTGTAGCTCAGGAATAGCGTGACCAGGAGCAGGATCACGCCCACGACCCAATTGAACTCGTGCGGGGGTTTGTAACCGCCGCGATAAAACACGTGGAACATATGCGCGAACACGGCCACGACCATCAGGTGCGCCGCCAGGCGGTGCAGGTTTCGCAGGAAGACTCCGCTCGATACCACAAACCGGAGGTCTTTCATGTCGCGGTACGCCTGCGGCACGGCCGGATGGTAATAGAACATCAGCAGTACTCCGGTGATCACCAGGGCCGCGAAGAGCAAAAACGATAAAGAGCCG
>DASPSB010000046.1:0-9530 GCA_035624135.1 Candidatus Acidiferrales bacterium
CTGGGGCGTGCATCTGGCGCCCGAGGCGCGGATCCGCGAGCGCCTGCGGCACGAAGACCGGCAAAATCTGGAAATCGCGTGCGCGACGCTTCGCGCGATGGAAAAACTGCCGGACACGGTGCTGGTCGAAGTGGAGAGCGCGAAGGAACACGTGAACGTGGCGATCCACGACGGGGATTTTCTGGTGGACGTGAACGATCACGGGGACCTGGTGCACATCCGCGTGCCGATTCGCGCGGCGCGAAAAGTGGTGGAAGACCTGGAAGCGGATGCGCCGCCGGAAACGTGAGCGCGAAACTCCCGGAGCCAGCGACAGCGGCCGCAAATCAGGGGGCGGGCTTGAGCGGGTGCTGCTTCGGAGGGATCCAGTAGACTTCCTGCAGCAAAGATTCCTTGGGAAACCGGAGGCGTTTGAAGACGCCTAGCCCGCCCTGGATCATGTCCGGATGGCCGCACAAGTAAACGGTCGTATCGCTGGGGCCGCAGCCCCATTGATCGGCGTACTTGCGGATTAACTCTTCGACGCGCCCAGTTTCTTTCTGCCAGGCAGTATCTTCCCATGGACGGCTGACGGTGGGCACGTATTTCAGCCAGGGCACTTCCGCGGCGAAGCGCTCGAGCTCCGCGTCGTAGCCGAATTCCCAGGAGCGGCTGGCGCCCTGAATGATGTAGAGCTGGAGCGGGGCGGGCATGCTGCCGTTCTTCCAATCCCGATAGAGGGTGCGCACGTAGCTGACAAAGGGACCGATGCCGGTGACCGTGGCGAGCATCAGGTGGCGCGTGTGGCCGCTCTTGAGGTCCAGCGTAAAGTGCCCTTTCATGGCCTTGCGTATCAGGATGCGATGGCCGTGGCGCAGCTCATAGAGGAAGGGAGTGAGCTGGCCGCCGTGCACGAGCTCGATGAAGAATTCGAGTTCCTTCTCGTAGGGCGAGGAGACGATGGAATAGGCGCGCTCGATGCGCTTGCCGTGGTGCTCCACGGCCAGCGTGGCGTACTGGCCGGCCACAAAACTGCACTCGCCCTCGGGAGCGACGCGGACCTTCCACAAGTCCTTGGAGAAGTCCTTGCGGTCCACGATTTCGGCCTCAAAGAATTTGTCGGCAGTCGCGGACATGCACCCTCACTGCGGTTGGATACAGTCGCCGGAGGGTATGGTGACATGAATGGGAGCGAAAGTCCGAATTCACGGTGAATCGAATCGGATTTACGAATGATCGCCGAAGCCCGCGAAACCGGCCGAAGTGCCGCAGGCACACCCCGGCCTGCGGCTGCGGAAGAGGTGGATGGATGCTGCGCGCGGCCGGCTAGTTGGGCCGCTGGCGCTGCTGCATCATCTGCGAAGGATCGAACTGCTGCACGGGCCCGGTAATCTTGGACTTGGCGTCGGTGATCTGGTGTACGAGCTCCATGGAGGAGTCTTTGTTGACGGACTTGACGAGCCCCCAGGGAGAGACCTTGGCGGAGATCCAGGCATCGCCGCTGCCATCGGAGGCGCGGTAGTGGTGACAGAGGAAGGTGCCGGCGGGAACCGTGACGCTCTCCGTGCCGACGTCGGTGAAGGATTTATCGTTGGAGATGTCGTGAGGAGAGTTCTGTGCCATGCGCCCGCTCATCATCGGGTTGTTCATCGGAAACTCGTAGGCCTGGCCGTTCATGAGCATGATCATGCGCTTGGCGCCGGGGTTCGGCCCTTCCATGACCATGAGCATTTTCATGGCCCCTTCGCCGCCGGATCGCGGATCGTTGAAACTCATCTCCATCCAATAGCCGGTCTGGCCCTGGTAGTCTTCCTTGCCGACAATGGCGTACTCCATCGTCTGCTCGCTCTGGCCGCGAACCTGAATATGGTAGGCGGCGCCCTCGCCAACCGCGGGATGAAAGACGCCGTTCATGCCCGGCATTCGCGGGCCGCCGAACTGCGCCCATGCCGGAACGGCCAGACTGAACGCGGCCAGCACGGCCGCGAATTTGATTGCCAGTCGCATTAAGATTCCTCCTGCCGGGGATTGCCCGGAACTGCTGTCGCCGACTGGCCGAGCGATGCCGGCACGCCGACGAAACCCGATCGGCCCAGCGGATCAGTTCGGCGTGGTGCCGAGCGCAATGTCGTAGGCCTGAGGATCGAAGCCGATAATCACGCGCTTGCCGATAATCACGGTGGGCGTTGCCTGGCTCTTGAGGTCTTCCACCAACTCGCGCACGTACTCGGGATTCGAGCGAATGTCGCGGATTTCGATCTCCGCGCCGCGAGACACGAGAAACTCCCGTGCCACGGTGCAAGCGGGTCAACCCGCCTGGGTGTAGAAGACGACGTGCGCCGGCATCAACCCTCCGCGAGAAATGCTTTGCACATCATGTCTACCAGAAAAAAGCTGTGGGCGGAAGCGGGGAACCTGTAAGACCGCTATTCGAAAGCCAAGGCATCGACGGGGTCGAGGCCGGAGGCCCGCCAGGCAGGATAGAGCGCGCCGAGCAACGCCGCAAGAAAGGCCAAGCCGACGCTGGCGGCAAGCCAGTTGGCGGTAAGCAGAACGGCAAGTCCAGGGGCCCAGGCGCGCAGGAACGCGCGGGTGGTGAACGTGGCAGAGAGGCCAATCGCCACGCCGATAGCCGCCATCACGGTAGATTCGGCCAAAAAGAGGCGGGCAATCTCGCCGCGCGAGGCGCCCAACGCCTTAAGAATGCCGATTTCGCGAGTGCGCTCGAGCACCATGGTATGCATGGTGAGCAGCACAACCAGGAAGCCAATGGAGACGCCGAGAAGAATCATGACGCGGAGAAAGGGCCGAATGCCGGGGAGGTTCGACGAATTCATCAGCGTGAGATAGTCCTGCATGGAACGAACGGTATAGCCCGGCAGGAGACGAACAATCTCCAGGCGCGCCGCTTCTGTGTTTCCGGTACTGCGGACGTAGAAAAGCGTGACGCGGTGCTCGGCCCCGGCA
This sequence comes from Candidatus Acidiferrales bacterium, assembly GCA_035624135.1. Classification (GTDB taxonomy): domain Bacteria; phylum Acidobacteriota; class Terriglobia; order Acidiferrales; family UBA7541; genus JOPF136. The sequence continues at coordinate 2,947 of DASPSB010000046.1, forward strand.
ATCTCCTGCGCGGTGGCAAGGGGGATAAAGGAGCGCGCGCCCTTGCCGTGACGCACGATGCCGCAAACGATCATCTCGCGGTCGAAAATCTCCACTTTGTCGCCCAGGTGAAGGTGATGCCGAGCGGCATGCAAATCGTCCACGATCACATCGTCCCAATTCTCGAGCGGACCGCCAGCGACAAAGACAAAGCCCTTGCTGAGGTTGTTGAAGCTCTTGTAGTCGATGCCGTACACGATGTCGAGGCTCTTCTCGTTGACGACCACCAAGACGGGCGAGACTTCATCCACGCCCGGAGCCTTCTGGAGGCCCGGGAGCAGAGATTCAGGAAGAACCGCACTGCCGAACTGGGCGAGCGGGGAAGCATTTGGCGGCTGGACGATGATGTCGGCGCCGACGCCCTCAACGCGCTTCTGCCAATCGTTTACCCAGCCCAGGGTCATTCCTACGATGAGAAGGACAAAGGTCACCTGGAGCGAGACGCCGATGACGCTGAGCGCGGTGCGGATGGGGCGCGCGCGCAGGTTATTCCACAGGAGCTGGCGATAGGTGGTGCCGTAGTAAGCGATGTCGCCGCTGTTGCGCATGATCCCAGGGGCAATGTATCACGTCCGGTGGCGCGCGGGGACTGCGGATGAAACGGGTTGAGAGAAACACAACGGGAGCGGCACTTGGAATTGGAGGTGAGCGCGGCGCTATGGCGCCGTCCTGACGCGAATGACGGGCGCGGGAAGCGGCCGGGCGGCAATTCCGGCCAACTGCTCCGTCCAATCGTGAACGTGGGCGCCGGTGGCCCACTGGGCCATTACGATTCCGGCGGCAGGCAGCGTGAGAAGCAATTTGCCGGGAACACCGGCGCGAAGCTCAAAGAATTTTGTTTGCGTTTTGTATTGGGCAATCAAAAGATCGCCCGCGGGCGACGAATAAAGGTCGGCGACTCCCGGTAATTTCGATTGCAGCAGTTTCCAATCGGGAGGCACAGAAGAATCGCCGGTGAGCGATGCGGGGAGCGCGACAGCGACCGGGGCGTCGGCAGCGCATCCGAAAAAGCCGAGATCCAAGTGCAGAAAGGGGCGCCAGCGCCCGCGCTGGTGGGCGATTCTCCAGCCCGTGTCGTCGGGAGCCGAAGGCTCAGCACACTCCCCGCCCGCGTCGTTCTGCCCTTGCTTGGGCAGGGCGCGCGCATAGGCGGCGTGGGCCTTGGCACCGAGAAGATGGCCAAAATCGGCCGGCTCCCCGGTGTCAAATGTGCGAACCGAGAAATCGATTGAGTAACGCCCGCCGCGTGGCTCACACGCTTCCGACTGCGCGGTGTATGTGCTGGCAGAAATCAGTTCGGGAGAGAGGTACAGGATATTTATGAGCTCGAAGCCGCACTGCGAAATCTTGTCCATGTCGGCTTCCGTTCTCCCGTACGGGGGCGCGTAGTCTTCTGGATTGTGAGCCGTGCACGGAACGGATTGTTCTATCTCAGCCGGCCTGGCAACGGGCGCGGCCCAGAGGACGTGGCGAAGCCTTTCGTTGTTGTTCTGGAAGTCGCAGAGCTGCTTGACGCCGACATGCCAGAAGCCGTCGCGGCGGGGAACGACCAATGCGGGCAGGGTTGTGAGCACTTTCAATTTTCCATCTGCGTCGCGGGCGATCCAGAGGGTTTGGTACTGCGGCTCGTGGATGGTGGCGAAATCCTGTGTGTCCGCGCCCTCCGAGGTAGAGGATCCCGCAATTCCGAGCAGCACTCCCGATTGTTGGGGCCAGATGGGCGAGCCCCAAAGAAGAATGGCCAGAAACCAAACGGGATGCCGAAGCGTGCGCACAGTGCGATGGTAAGGGAAGATGCGCAGTGGCCGCTTAATACTGTCGAGATATTGTTCCCGGCCTGTACTGATTCAAAGGAGCGCTGGTTTGGACCATATGCCGGCATTCGACAGCGAACCGCCGCGAAAGGCACTGCAGCAGTTACGAGGCGGGCAAAAACCGCAATAGAATGCAGGGCGATGAGTAATTCGTCAGTCACGGGTCAAGGCCAAATTCGGCGTGTGCTGGTCACAGGAATCTCCGGAAACCTGGGACGGCGGCTGGCGCCGTTGCTGGAAGGCTACGAAGTAATTTCCGCGGACCTCTTCCCTCCTCCGGCGGGCGTACGCGCCGGCGAATTCCACAGCGTGGATTTGTCGGCAGCCGAGGGCCGCGAGGCGCTGGCGCGGCTGATCGCGGCCTCGAGGGTTGACGCGGTGCTGCATCTGGCCTTCGTGGTGGACCAGGTGCGCACGGGAATCCTGGACCGCGAACGAATGCGGCAGACGAACGTGGAAGGCACGCGGCGAGTGCTGGAATCGGTCGCAGAGGCGAATCGAGGGGGAACGCAGGTGCGCCTGCTTGTGTACCTCTCCAGCGTTTCTGCGTACGGAACGGGCCAGCCGGCATTGATCCGCGAAGATGCGCCGCTCGCGGCGCACACCTTGCCGTATGCGATCGACAAACGAGAGACGGACCTGCTGTGCCAGCAGATGTTCGAGCGGCTGGGGGGCGCGGCACTGTACATCTTCCGTCCGCACATTTACGCGGGCGCGGGAATCCACAACTGGCTAATCGACGGGGTGTGCGGACGGGCGAGTGGCCGCGGCTGGCTGGCGCGATGGGCACGGCGGCGGGGCTGGCATATTCCCGTCGCGCTGCCGCACGGCGCCGATCTGGAAAACCGGATTCAACTGGTTCATGCGGACGACGTGGCCCGCCTGCTGGCCTGGACAGTGAAGAGTTACCGTGCCGGGTCGCTGGAAATTTTCAACGTGGCGGGAGACGGCGCGATGACGCTCGAGGAATGTATGCGCACGTCGCGAACTCCGGTGATACGAATGGGCGGAGAACGCACGGTGCGGATGATGCTCCGCGTGTTTTACGCGCTGGGAGTTTCCGCGGTGCCGGCGGAGGCGCTGCCCTACTATCTTGCGCCGCCGACGATGGATACGAGCCGGCTGCGCGGGTTGCTCGGAAAAGATTTTAAAGAGGTTGTGGAGTATTCGACACAAGAAGCGCTAGAAGATTCGCTCCGCGAGTGACCGCTCACGAGATTTCAACAATTGTGTTGAAAAGTTTGTGGAAAACAGGCGCGCGAGGCCGCCAAACCGCGAAGGAGAAAGAATCTTTTGCGTTTTGCACTCGAATGCAGCAGCCGAGCGGGGCGAAAGAGGGAAAAACCGGCTGAATGTTCCGCGGCTCAGTACCAGCGGGCTGGTCTATCGAGGTGAATCTTGAAGACTTGGCCGTCATCGGTGAGATCGAAGTAGCGGCCGTAGGTTTTCCAGCCCTCGGCGATGACTTGAATCAGAATCTTGCCTTTGGGAACGAGCGGAACCCTGACTTTTCCGTCCACGGAAGTCTTTACATTCATCTCGATCGACTTCTCGCCCTTGAATCTGTGAGACTCCTTATAGCGGACGTAAATGCTGGCGTTTTCAATGGGTTTATCTTTTTCGCCGCCGGTGACTTCGATACGGATGGTGACGGGCTCGGGAGGCTTGGGCTTGGGCGCCGATTCAGGGCCCTGCTCGTCCGCATCGGGCTTGGCAGGCGGATTCTGCGACTGCCGGGAATAGGCGGCAGGAACCAGGAAGATGCAGGAAGCCACAGCGAGCGCCACACGAAACAAGCGAGCCAGTGATGAAGAACGACGGCTCATCTTCGCACCATTATCTCACGGCTGCACATCCTCGTCGCGGGTGTGGCGGACGAGCATCGGAGATGCCGACTCGCGCTTGTAGCCCATGCGGGTGAGCTGGCCGACCATTTCGTCATACTGAGAGGTGCTGACGACGGATTCCTCGCGCGCAGGCAGCTTGGCGATGGCCTGGATCATCGCGTTGATGCGGTCCTTGTCCAATGGATGCCGGGCCGCGAGGCGGCGGAAGCCCGGCGCGTCGGATTTTTCCTGGCTGGCGATGCGCTCGAAGAGAGAAATGGCAGCAGTGGGGTCGTAGCCGACAGCATTCATATAACTCAGGCCAATGAGATCGGCCTCGTCTTCCGCCATGCGGCTGAATTTCCCCATGGCGAACGGAGAGGAGAAGCTGAGGGCTTCGCCCACGGCGAGTGCGGCAGGCCCTCCGAAGAGCGCGAGTGGAACGGCTACCATGGCGATGGTCTGCTGTTTGGTCATCTGGCGCGTGGCGTGACGGCAGGCCACGTGGGCGACTTCGTGAGAAAGGAGGGCGGCGAGCTCAGCTTCCGTGCGCGTTTGCTGAATCATGCCCGCGCTGATGTAAATGAACCCGCCGGGGAGCGAGAAGGAATCGGGGGCCGAGGACTCGACCACGCGAAGCGTCACGGGGCGGGAGATATCGGAAGTGCGCACGAGGCGGGCGGTGAGATCCTCGAGATAACCGGTGACAGGCGGAGCATAGAGCAGCGTCACACTCTGCTGCATCTGGGCATCGAGCCGTTCGCCCATGCGCTGCTCGCGCTCCGGCGACCAGAAATCCAGGCCGCCTTTTTTCTTCACCGGTTTCGACTGCGGCGAAACGTCGCCCGGGGGAGCGGAATTGCCGGCGTCGGCCGCGGAAACGGTGTCAGAAGGAAGGATGACCGGGTCTTCCGACGCAGGCGGAGGAACCGCAGACGCGGGTGGCTTTTGCTGATCGGCGGGAGATGAAGGCGCGGTCTGGGCACCGGCGGGCGAGCCAATCCCCAGGCCCACGAAGGCCAGCAATAGCATCCCCGACCGGAATGCTCTCACTGTGCTGCTCCGACCGCACAGCCAGGGCGCGGTGCTCGATTGACGGCGCCGAGCGCGTGCGTTAACGTACCACGCTTGCGCGCGCCACGCCGAGCATCTGACCGCATACTTTTAAACCTAGAGCGGCTATTCTGCAACAGGCGGAGTGTGCCTGGACGAGGAACGACCGAGGAGTCACGCCATGGGATTTTCTACCGACGCCATCCACACCGGGCAGGAACCTGACGCCTCGACGGGCGCAATCGTTCCTCCCATCTACCAGACTTCCACGTACGTGCAGGAGAGCATCAACCGGAACAAGGGATACGACTACGCGCGAACGAACCACCCGAACCGGAAAGCGCTGGAACGGTGCGTGGCGAAACTCGAGGGCGGGCTGACGAGCTACGTGTTTTCGTCAGGGATGGCGGCGATTGACGCGGTGTTCCGGCTGCTCCGCCCCGGCGATCACGCGGTGCTGTCCGAGGCGGTGTACGGAGGGGTGTACCGGCTGACCACGCAGTTGCTGGTGCAGTTCGGGATGGAATTCACGTTTGCGGATACCTCGTCGGAAGAGAAGGTGCGCGCGGCGTTGCGGCCGGCGACGAAGATGCTGTATGTGGAGACGCCGACGAACCCCACGATGAGAATCACGGACATGGCGGCCATGGCCGGAATTGCGCGGGAAAAGAACCTGACGATGGTGGTGGACAACACGTTCCTGAGCCCCTACCTGCAGCGGCCGATCGAGCACGGGGCGCACATTGTGGTGCATTCGATGACGAAGTATCTGGGCGGGCACAGCGACCTGACGGCGGGCGCGGTGGTGCTGACGCGGCAGGAGGATGCCGACCGGATTTATTTCGTGCAACGTTCGGCGGGGGCGGGACTGGCGCCGATGGACTGCTTTCTGACGGCGCGGGGAATCAAAACGCTGGCGGTGCGGATGGAGCGGCACAACGCGAACGGCGAGACGCTGGCGAAATATCTGGCGGGACACCGGAAGGTCCAGGGCGTGCTGTATCCGGGGCTCGCGTCGCATCCGCAGCACGAGTTGGCGAAACGGCAGCAGAAAGGTTTCGGGGCGATGATCAGTTTCGACGTGGGGTCGCTCGAGGGGGCGCGGCGATTGCTGGAAAACGTGAAGTTGTGCTCGCTGGCGGAGAGCCTGGGCGGCGTGGAGACGCTGATTTCGCATCCGGCGCTGATGACGCATTCGTCGATTCCGCCGGAGCGACGGCGCGAGGTGGGGATCACGGACGGGCTGGTGCGGATTTCGGTGGGGATCGAGGACGTGGAAGACCTGCAGGCTGATCTGGACGAGGCGCTGGCGAAGGTTTGACGGAGGACGATTTATGAGCAGGGAGAACCGCGCCGAGCCGTTCTTGTTGCCGCCGGGAAGGGGGCGCGGGGGAAAATCTCTGCATGTACTGGGCGATACGGTAACGCCGAAACTCACCTCGGAGGACACCGAGGGGCGGTATTGCGTGCTGGAACTCGTGTCGCCGCCGGGAGGCGGGACGCCGATGCACGTGCATCACCGCGAGGACGAGAGCTTCTACGTGCTGGAGGGCGAATTCACGGTGCACGTGGGTGGACACGTACATCGCGCGGCGGCGGGCAGTTTTGTGTTTGGGCCGCGGGAGATTCCGCACCGATACGAAAACACGGGCCAAACTACGGCGCGAATGCTGGTGCTCGCCGAACCGGGCGGGATCGACTGCATGTTCGAAGAGTTTCAGGGCGCAGTGGTGGCGGGACGTCCGGACATGGATAAAATCGGGGAGATTTGCCGGCGATACGAGATTGAGTTCGTAACCTGAAGCCGACAGATGGCGGGGTCCGGGGACGCAGCGCAGTTTCCGAAGAGCCG
>DASPSB010000047.1:0-6615 GCA_035624135.1 Candidatus Acidiferrales bacterium
ACCACGTATTCGGCGGTGCGCATTACACATTTACCGACGGGCTTGATCGTTTCCCAGCAAGACGAAAAGTCGCAAATCAAAAACCGCGAGAAGGCCATGCGCGTGCTTCGTGCGCGCCTGTTTGAAATGGAGCGCCAAAAACAGCACGATGCCATCGTGGCCGAGCGTCGGGGACAGATTAAGACTGGTGACCGCTCGGAAAAAATCCGCACCTATAATTTCCCGCAGAACCGGGTGACCGACCACCGTATCGGCCTGACCCTGCACCAGCTCACCGAGGTAATGGATGGCAAGCTTGCGCCCATCGTGGACGCGCTCGTCACGCATTTTGAGGCCGAAAGGTTGAAGGACGAGCTGGACGAGGTATAAACCACGCCGGGTGCCGCGCCCGGCGGCCCGCCAGTGACGGCGCGCGCTTCCGGTTCCCGCCGGGCATAGTGTATGTTCCTCGAATGAACGTTCGAACCGCGCTGCAGCATGGCGTCGCACAGTTGGAGGCGGCTCGCGTGCCCTCGCACGGCCTCGCCGCGGAACTGCTGCTGCAGCATGCTCTCGAACGCGACCGCGCCTGGCTCTACGGCCATCCGGAAGATGAGGTAACCGAATCTGCCGCCGAGAATTTTTTTCGGATGGTGGAGAAGCGTGCCCAGGGTACTCCCACACAATATCTGACCGGCAAGCAGGAGTTCTGGGGCATCGAGTTCAGCGTCGGCCCCGGCGTGCTGATCCCGCGTCCGGAAACCGAGCATGTGGTCGAAGTCGCGATCGAGCGCCTGAAGCCTAAGCGAAAGCCTCAGAAGTCGGACCTCTCGCTCCGCCGCGAGCGCGTGGGTCGCCCGCTGCGCATCGTGGACGTGGGAACCGGGTCGGGCTGCCTGGTGATCGCCCTCGCTCACGAAGTGCCGCAGGCGCGCCTGTGGGCCACGGAGGTCTCGCGGGCCGCGCTGGCCATCGCCTGGCACAACGCGGTGCGGCACAATCTCGAAGACCGCATTGAATTCCATGAGGCCAGCCTGCTCACCCCTTATTTGATCGGAGGCGAAGCGGAAAACGCCGCGCCCTTCGACCTGATCGTCTCCAACCCGCCTTATGTGGCTCGCTCCGAATTCGAAGGCCTGGCGCGTGAGCTCCGCGAACACGAGCCAAAAGAAGCTTTGCTCGCCGGCGAAACAGGACTAGAACTCTATCGTCCGTTGATTCGCCAGTCAGAGAAAGTGCTGGCGCGCACCGGGGCTCTGGTCCTTGAAGTGGGCGCGGGGCAGGCTCCCGAAGTGCGCGCTCTCTTGGGCGAGGGGTGGTGCGACATTTCCGTGACCAACGATCTGGCCGGGATCCAGCGCGTCGTCTCCGCCATACGGGAGTGAGACGGGCGCCGTCCGCGGCCGAATTCACCAGTCACCGCCATGCCAAGACTTTCCAGCTTCCGCGCCAAGCCGGAAACTCCGCGCCCGCCGACGGCTTCGGAGCGCGACGGCACCCACATCCTGCACGTGGATATGGACGCGTTCTTCGTCTCCGTCGAATTGCTCGAGCGCCCCGACCTTCGCGGAAAGCCTGTAGTCGTCGGCGGCCAACCGGACCAGCGCGGCGTGGTCTCCGCGGCCAGTTACGAGGCCCGGCGTTACGGCATTCAATCCGCTATGCCGCTGCGCACCGCAGGCCGTCTCTGCCCGCACGCCGTGTTTCTCGAGCCGCGCCACGAACGCTACAGTGAGTGGAGCGACCGCATCGCGGAGATCCTCGCGCGCTATTCGCCGCGGGTGGAGATGGCTTCCGTGGACGAGGCCTATCTCGACCTCGCCGGAACCGAGCGCCTGCTCGGCCATCCACTCGCCGCAGCGCATCGCCTGCGCCGGGAAATTTGGGACAAGACCGGCTTGCCCTCGTCTATCGGCCTCGCGCGCACGCGCCTGGTGGCAAAAGTTGCCTCCGACCAGGCCAAACCCGCCGGACTGCTGTGGATTCCCTCCGGCAGCGAGGCCGCGTTCCTGGTTCTGCTCTCCGTCCGCAAAATTCCCGGCATTGGAAAGGTGACCGAGGCCGCGCTCAACGCCCTGGGCATCGAAACCGTCGGCCAGCTCGCCGGGTTGCCGCGCGAACGCCTCGAGGACGCTTTCGGCCGCTGGGGCAGTGCGCTCTATCGCAAAGCGCGCGGCGAGGACACCTACGAATTTCTCGACGACGTGGAGGCGAAATCCATCTCGCATCACCACACGTTTTCCGAAGATGTGGACGACCTGGCGGTGATTGAAGCTACGCTCAGCCACCTCTGCCAGAAAGCCGGGAACCGCCTGCGCGATGCCGGGCTCTATGCCGGCACGGTGACGCTGGTGCTGCGTTACGCCGGCTTCGAAACAATCACCCGTGCGCGCACCCTGCCCGCACCCACGGACTTGGACCAGGACGTGCTTCGCGCCGCGCGCGAACTTCTCGCCCGTCATCGCGATACGAAGCGCCGCGTCCGGTTGGTCGGCGTCTCTCTCACCTCCTTGTCGCATGGTGAGGCCCAACTCGAGCTGCTCGATCCCGCGCGCCGCGAGAAGCTTGAAAAACTCGCGCGCGCCTCCGACCGTCTGCGCGAGCGCTTCGGTTTTGACAAATTGCAGCTCGGCGGCTCCATGCGCAAGCCCCGTCGTCCGTAAGGGCCGAGGACGCTACGATCCTGGATTCACCGAGCCTTCCCGCCCGGGCGGTGCGCATGAGGGATCTGCTGCTCTCCAGGTCGTCCGCGCACCGCATGTTAAACTCGCGCTGATGGACACACGTTCCAGCGCCACGACTGGCGGGCGTCCCTCCGGCGCCGCCCCCGCCGAACGCGCCGTCGGCCGTGTGCGCACCTTTTGGCAGCGCGTCACCGAAGGAATACAGATTTCCGAGTTGTGGGCGCAGTTCCGGGCGGAAGCCCGCACCAGTTACGGCCTCTACTCGCGTGACGTGGACTGGGATGAAGTCCGCCGCGGCAAGCGCTGGAAGCGTCCGTTCCGCGCCGCGGGCGCGCTCTTCTGGGCCATGCTCATGAAGCTCAGCCCGGCGCGGCGCCTGCTGCTTCTGGCGGCGATTGCCGCGCTGCTGTTTTTTTCCTTCCAGGTGGAGACTCAGCGCGGAAGCGTCGTGTTTGTCTCTGTGGGCATCCTCAGCCCGGGCGTCCTTCTGCTGTTTCTCCTGCTGGCTCTCGAACTCGCCGACCGTGTCACCATGAAGCGCGACCTGGAAATCGCCCGCGAAATCCAGCGCTGGCTCGTCCCGGAATTGCCGCCCCAGGTGCCGGGCTACGACATCGCGTTTGTCACACGTCCCGCGAACACGGTGGCCGGCGATTATTACGACACGATCCCGCGTGCCGCGTCGCGCGATCCCGCGTCCAAAAACGGCCGTCTTCTGCTCGTGGTCGCCGACGTGGCCGGGAAAAGCGTTCCCGCAGCAATTCTGATGGCCACCTTCCAAGCCAGTTTGCGCGCCGTCGAAGCCACCGGATCGGCACTGGGCGATCTCGTTCAGGCTCTCAACGGCTACGTGTGTGCCAATAGCCAGAGCGGACTGCGATTCATCACCGCCTTCTTCGGCGAGCTCGCTCCCGCTACCGGCGAGTTGAGTTACACCTGCGCCGGCCATCTCCCCGCACTCGTCCGCCGCACCTCGGGAGCGGTGGACGAACTGAGCGAGGGCGGATTGCCGCTGGGCATCGAGGAGGACGAAAAATTTCCCTCCGGCCAGGAGCGGCTGGAGCCCGGCGAAATTCTGTTGATCTATACCGATGGCGTGGTAGAAGCGGTCAATGCACAGGGCGAGGAGTTCGGCCGCGCGCGCCTCCTGGCCACGCTCGCTCCTTGCGACGCCGCCAACTCCGCCGCCGAGATCCTCAGGCAGATCACGCACGTTCTCGACGGCTTTGTGGGCGCGGCTTCGCAGCACGACGACCTCACCTGCATGGTCGTCCGCCGCAACCGCACGAGTTAGCGCGATGCTGGAACCGAACGCGCCTCGCGCCTTGTAGCCCTACCTCTGCTGGCCGATAATCACCCTATGGACGCGCGCCAATTGGCGGACCGCATTTGCGGCGTTCTTCTGGGCGCTGGCTACCAGGCCTATCTCGTGGGCGGGTGTGTGCGCGATATCGTGCTCGGACGGCCCGCGCAGGATTTCGACGTCGCCACCGACGCGGTGCCCGAACAGGTTCAGGCGCTCTTCCCCGATAGTGTGGGCGTGGGCGCTGCGTTCGGCGTGATTCTGGTCCTCGATGCCGATTCGGACGCCCGCGTGGAAGTGGCCACCTTCCGCACCGATTTGGCCTATTCCGACGGCCGCCGGCCCGATGCGGTCGTGTTCAGCAAGTCCCCCGAGCAGGACGTGCGCCGCCGCGACTTCACCATCAACGGCCTGCTGCTCGAACCCCGCGACAATCGCATCCTCGATTTTGTCGGCGGGCAGGCCGATCTTCGCGCCGGAATCGTGCGCGCTATTGGAAACCCTGCGGAGCGCTTCCGGGAAGATAAATTGCGCCTGCTTCGCGCGGTGCGATTCGCCGCGCGCTTCGGCTACACCATCGAGCCGGCCACGTTCGACGCCGTCTGCCGTTACGCCGCGGAAATTGGCACCGTCTCCGCTGAGCGCATCCGCGAAGAGTTGACCCGCATCCTCATCGAAGGGGGCTCGCGTCGCGGGTTCGAGTTGCTCGACCAGACGCGGCTTCTCGAACACGTCCTCCCGGAGATCGTGCGCATGCACGGCGTCGAGCAGCCGCCCGAGTTCCATCCCGAAGGCGACGTTTGGACGCACACGCTCCTGCTCCTCGAACAACTCCCCGCCGGAGTGTCGCCCACGCTCGCGTGGGGCGCGCTCCTCCACGACGTCGGCAAGCCGCCTACGTTTACGGCCCCGCGCACGCCCGGCGACCGCATCCGCTTTGACGGCCATGTGGAAGTCGGCACCCGCATGGCGGAAGAAATCGCCCACCGGCTGAAGTTTTCAGGAGAAGATACCGAGCGTGTGGCTGCGCTTGTGGCCCAGCATCTTCGGTTCAAGGACGCCTTCGAGATGCGCGCCGCTACGCTCAAGCGCTTCGTGCGACAGCCCCATTTCGACGAGCACCTCGAGCTGCATCGCATGGACTGTCTGGCCTCGCACCGCAATCTCGATAGCTACGAATTTGTCCGCCGCTTCCTCGCGGAGACGCCTGCCGAGGCCGTTCGTCCCGTCCGTCTGGTGAATGGCGATGACTTGAAACTCTTGGGGCTACCCCCGGGGCCGGAATATCGTCGTATCCTGGAGGCGGTTGAGGAGGCACAGCTCGAAGGCAGGCTCACGACCCGCGACCAGGCCTTGCAGTTCATCCGTCAGCAGCGGGGCGGAGATCAGGTCCCGGCAAGTCCACAGGCAGGTTGAAGTTAGCAGCCGGGAAGGACCGGCCGAGAGGAAGTGAGATGGCATGAATGATCGCGATTTTCTAGCAACATACTGCAACAACAAGGGTTAGAGGAGATCTTGCAATATTGAGTGTAATGCGCTAATATCTGCTGACTTCAAGATTGTGATTGAGCGCAACCGGGTGACTTGCCCGGCCATCCAATCTATCATCCGTTCTTGCCGCTTTCCGCTTCCGGCAGTGGACGGAACGAGGAGTCTTTGATGGCTGACAAAACGACGCGTGTTCCCCCGGAACTCCCCATTCTCCCCGTGCGGGAGACGGTGCTGTTCCCCGGCGCAGTCATGCCGCTCACCGTGGGCCGCGAAAGTTCGCTGGCCCTGCTCGAATCGCTGCACGGAGAGGAAAAACTGATCGGGGTGGTGGCGCAGCTCGATCCCAGAGTTGAGGAGCCCAGTGGTTCCGACCTGCACGCCGTCGGCACGGCCGCCAAGATTCACAAGATGGTGCGCATGCCGAACAACACCGTGGTGGTCTTTCTGGAAGGTATGAGCCGCATCCGTATCGCGGAGTTTGTTTCCTTCCGACCCTTCCTCCGCGGCCGGGTGACCATCGAGGCAGATGTTGTCGGCCCCGTGGATTCGGAATTGACCGCGCTGGTGCGCCAGGCGCAGGAGCTCTTCCGCGACGTGGTGGCACGCTCGCCGCAGCTCTCCGACGATCTTCAGAACCAGGTGATGAGCCACGAGGATCCCGGCCGCCTCTCCGATTTCATCGCCCACACGCTGCCTTCTCTTTCCACTCTGCTGCGGCAGGAGCTGCTGGAAACGGCGAGCGTGCGCAAGCGCCTGGAAAGCCTGGTGCGCGAGCTCTCCAAAGAACTCGAGGTGCTCGAGCTGCGCTCCAAGATTCAGGAGCAGGTCCAGGAGCAGGTGAACCAGAACCAGCGCGAATATCTGCTCCGCGAGCAGATGAAAGCGATTCAGAAGGAGCTGGGCGAATCCGACGACGTCCAGAACGAGATCGAAGAGCTGCGCAAGAAGATCGAAGCCAGCGGAATGTCTCCCGAAGCGCGCAAGGAGTGCGAGCGCGAGCTGAAGCGCCTCAGCAAGATGCAGTCCGCCTCCGCCGAGTACATGGTCTCCCGCACCTATCTCGACTGGATGACCACTCTGCCCTGGCAGAAGTCTTCAGGCACCGAAGAAATCGATATTCCCAAGGCGCAGACCATCCTCGACGAAGACCACTACGAT
>DASPSB010000085.1:0-2782 GCA_035624135.1 Candidatus Acidiferrales bacterium
GAGGAAAAAGGCGCGCCAACGGTTGTATTCGAATCGGCGGAAATGGCGGCTCAGGCGCTGGCGGTGGACGCGCACGACAACCTTTATGTAGCGACATCCCCGGATGGAAAGGTGTACCGCATCACGCCGAAGGGCGAGAAGAGTGTGTTTTTCGATCCCCAGCGGAAATACATCTGGGCACTGGTGCTTGGCCGGGATGGAGTGCTGTACGTAGCCACGGGCGACAAGGGCGAAATCTTCGCAGTGACGGCTGACGGCAAGGGCGGGCTTTTCTACAAGACCGAGGAAACGCATGTGCGCGCGATGGCCGTGGACGCGAGCGGGCGGCTCTACGCGGGGACGGAGCCAAACGGGCTGGTGGTGCGCGTGGAGACCGATGCGAAGTCGAAGACGCCCCGCGGGTTCGTAATCTACGAGACGTCGAAGAAAGAAGTAACCTCGCTGCTCGCGGACGCCTCGGGCAATCTCTACGCGGCGGCGGTGGGCGACAAGCCGCCGGCCGCGCTGGCAACTCCGCCCGTGGCGCAGCCGACGCCGCAAGTAACACAAGGCGCCACAGGGCCGGTGATTACGTTTACGGCTACGCCGCAGGTGGCCTTCACGCCCTTCCCTGTCCTTGGCGGTGGGAGCGACGTATATCGCTTTGGGCCGGACGGCGCGCCGCTGCGGCTATGGAGCTCACGAGACGAATTGGTGTACGCGGTTGCTCTCTCGCCGGAAGGCAAACTCCTGCTAGGCACGGGCGGCAAGGGCATCATCTACCAGCTCGAGAGCCAGGAAGTGTTTGCCAACATCGCCAAGACGTTTTCCGGCCAGGTGACTTGCTTCGCGACGGAAAAGGGGGGAGCCATCCTGGCAGGAGGAGCGAATCCGGGCAAGGTGTTCTCGCTGGGTCCCGGTGTCGAGCCCGAAGGAAGCTTCGAATCGCAGGTGTACGACGCCAAGTTGTTCTCGGCGTGGGGAAGGCTGAACTGGTGGGGAGACAACGGTTCGACCGATGCGCACATTGCTTTCTACATGCGCAGTGGCAACACCTCGGATCCAAAGACTTATTGGAGCTCATGGGCAGGGCCGTTCCACGATCCCGAGGGCGAGCCGGTGAACCTGCCGCCCGGACGGTTCGTACAGTGGAAGGCGGTGTTCCACGACGGTGCGCCCAACACGAATATCGCCTGGGTGAGTCTGGCCTATCTGCCGAAAAACGTAGCGCCCATAATCGACTCCATCGTTCTGCAGAATCCTGGAATCCGGGCGCAATCTGCGATGGGAATGATGGCACCGGGACAGGCGCAGCCGGTGCAGCTAAAAATGCCGGCACCGCCTCCGCTGCCAGGTCTCAACCTGTTCCCACAACCACCGCAGCCCGTGCAACCGGTGAAATTCGAAGCGCCCCCGCAGGGATTCGTGCAGCGTGGCTGGCAATCGGTGCTCTGGGGCGCGCACGACGACAACGACGACGACCTGATCTTTTCCGTGTACTACCGCGGCGAACGCGAAACGGCCTGGAAGCTGCTGAAGGACAAGATCGAGACGCGCTTTTACTCGTGGGACGCGACCACGATGCCGGACGGGGCGTACTACCTGAAAATCGTGGCTTCCGATTCGCCGTCGAACCCGCCCGAAGAGGCGCTCACAGCCGAGCGGGTGAGCGAGCGCTTCCTGGTGGACAATTCACCGCCGGAAGTGCTGAACCTGCGGTCGAATGTGACGGGGACTTCGGCGGAAGTGCGTTTTGAGGCGCGCGATCCGGCAAGCGTGCTGAGCCGCGCGGAATGGAGCCTGGATGGCGGCGACTGGAAACTGGTGCTGCCCGCGGGCCGGCTGAGCGACGCGCGTCAGGAGAGTTACACGATCACGTTGCCCGCACTGGCCGCGGGGGAGCACACTGTGGCCGTGCGGCTGACCGACGAATTCGAGAATCAATCCGCGTCAAAGACGGTGTTCCGGGTGGGCGCGGGATCGAAGTGAGCGCCGGGCCTAGCCTCGACGATATCCGAGTGGCGGCGCGGCGCATTGCGCCGTTCATCCATCGCACGCCGGTGATGACCTGCGGAACACTCGACGCGATGACCGGGGCGCGGCTCTATTTCAAATGTGAAAACCTTCAAAAAACTGGCTCGTTCAAAATCCGCGGCGCCACGAATGCCGTGCTGCAACTAAGCCCGGCGGAAGCGGCGCGAGGAGTAGTGACGGAATCCTCGGGAAACCATGGGGCGGCCGTGGCGAAGGCGGCGTCGGGGCGCGGAATTGCAGCGCACATCGTGATGCCGAAAAACGCGCCGGCCGTGAAATGCAGGGCGGTGGAGGGATACGGAGGCATAATCACGTTTTGCGATGCCAACGTGGAGGCGCGCCAGGCGCGCATGAAGCAATTGCTGGAGGAGAGCGGAGGCGTGCTCGTCCATCCCTATAACGACCGGCGGGTGATTGCCGGCCAGGGGACAGCGGCGCTCGAACTATTAGAGGATGTGCCGGAACTGGATGTGCTGCTCGTGCCAGTGAGCGGCGGGGGGCTGCTGAGCGGCAATTCGATCGCAGCCACGACCCTGCGGCCATCGATTCGTGTGATCGGCTGCGAGCCGGCGAACGCGGACGACGCCTACCGGTCGCTGAAATCCGGGCACATCGAAAAAAACGTGACCACGGATACGATTGCAGACGGGCTGCGGGCGCAGTTGTGCGAGCTGACATTCGGGATAGTGCGGGAGCGGGTGGACGAGATTGTACGAGTGACCGAGGAAGAGATTGTGGCGGCCATGCGGCTGGTGTGGGAGCGAATGAA
>DASPSB010000090.1:0-8881 GCA_035624135.1 Candidatus Acidiferrales bacterium
AGCATCCCGGTTCCGCTGGCATGGGGTGATGAGAGCAGGTGCGGGCGGAAGAAGACGCAGGGTTTTCGCTCGCGACGGCGAGTAAGCCCTGCGTCACACCCGCTTTACGAAACGCAGCCTAAGGTTTTTTCCGTGCGAACCGGCATCAGATCGCAATAGATGAACGGGCCTCGCTCGACCACTTCCCCGCGCGCTACAGAGAGCGGCGTGCGGAACACCGGGCCGTCGAAGACAAACGTGTGGAACTCGCCGTTCTCGCCGCAAGGGTCCACTCCCGGCGGCAAATCGGCGAAGAAGGAATTATCAAGTTCGCGGCCGGCGAAACCACGGGGGAGCACGCGCGAATCCACGCAGGCTGCTACAGCGCGGAATCCTTCGTTGACGAACCGGCGCGCCAGTTCGCGCGTATCCTGCTTCCAGAGCGGGAATACTCCGGTCATGCCGATGAGTGCGAGGTTCTTCTCGCGATAAACGCGCAGATCTTCCAGGAAAATGTCGCCGAAGACGACCCGACGCACGCCCTTCACGTGCTGCTCCTCGAGCGCCTCCCGCATGCGCGCCTCGTAGGTGGCATTGACGCAGTCCGGAGGAATGAGCACTTTGCGCAGCGGCAGGCCAATCGCTTCGGCCTGCCACTCGAGCAACTCGCGCCGCACGCCGTGCATGCTGATGCGGTCGTAGCCCTCGGTCACCGTGGTCAGCAGCGCCGTGACGCGGCAATCCCCGCGCTTCCTGATGGCTGTGAGCGCCATGGCGCTGTCCTTTCCGCCGCTCCAGCAGAACAGCATGGGCTCGGCCGCCGGATTCATGAGCGTCCTCGCAGGTGATATTTCACTCCGCCGCGGAATTCACGGCCAAGCGCGGGAAATCCGAGGATGAGCTGGTATTGCCGGTCGAGAAGATTCTGGACGCGGCCATAGAGTTCGACGCCGCGGCCCACGACGTAGCCACCGGTCACGTCAAATCGCGCATAGGGAGGCGTGCGCGTCATCCCCAAGCCAGGAAATCGGAGTCGGTGCGCGATCCGCTGTAATACCCGATCAGGTTCAGGTTCCACTGGCGATACGCCGTGCGCGCAATCAGGGTCCCCGAATTCAGCGGGCGGCGGAGCAGACGGTTACCAGGGATCGTGGCCGGATCGGTGGCGTTGGGAGCCTTGATCACCAAGCTGTCGTCGTAAGCGTAGCCGGCACCGATGCGCAACCAGTGTGCCAGTTTGGCTTGCACCTTAAGATTCATGCCGGCAGCCTGCGCCAGGTCGGTGTTGAAGTACGTGCCCGCATAACTGCAACCGGGGATCGTCGCTTCGCCGAAGCTGATCATGTTGTGAAAGCGGTTGTAGAAGCCATCGAGCGAGAGACTGATGCGGTCGCCGTCGAAATACTGGTCAACGCCCGCGTGGGTGCTGCTGCTCTGCTCGGGGCGCAAGTTGGGATTACCCGGAAAACATGGGTCGGTGCCGAACGACTCGTCGAGGCTGGGTTCTTTGATTCCTAGTCCATAGGAAAGATGAAGGCGGGTGGCGCCGAATGCTTTGCTGGTTTTTCGGGCAAGATAGGCCAGGCCCAGGCGCGGCACAACGCGGGTGCCGAAATTGGAGTTGTCTTCCGCACGCACTCCGGCCGTGACCGTGAGCCGAGCATTCAACTGGTAACGCGCCTCGAGGTAGCCCGCCTGATTGTTGCGCCGCGCGTGGCTCTCGATGTCGCTCAGCCAGCCATTCTCCACTTCATAGGCGTAGCCCCCTGTTACTGAACCCTTGGCGCCCACATAGGTGGCCTGGGCGTCCGCGTTCACACGGTTGAACTGGTTGTAGGAGAAAAAGGTGTAGTCGCAAAACTGCGCCGACGGCACAGCAAATGGCGAGCGAGGCATGCCGGTGCAAAGCATCAGCGGGTCAGGGGAGAGGTAATACGAGCTGAGTGGGTTGTCGTATATCTGCCGCAGGTAAGCCTCGGACACCAAGACGTGAAAACGCCAGTGATTTCCGGAAGCGAAGTCGCCGGAGAGCGCGGCGGAAAAATCGTGAAGCGCATTGAACTCGTTCAACTCCGGAGGGGTGATGAGCGTCTGGCCCTGAATTCCCGCGTTGCTCGTGTTGTTGCGGAGGATCAGGCGGAGCGTATCGGCACCGGTGAATTGCCAGCCGAAATTGCCCAGGAAGGTTTCATCGCGGAAAGCATCGTTTATGCCCTGCCCGTTCGTGTCGAACCGGCCGAAACCGAGCAGGTAATCGAACGGGCCGGCAAGGCCGCTGAGAGTGGCCGAGCCGCGCGCCGACGAGAAATTTCCTCCTTCGCCCACGAGGTCGAGCGCGGGCTCGTGGGTCGAGCCGCGCGCCGTGATCACTTGCACGACGCCGGTCATCGCGTCCGAACCGTACAGCGCGCTTTCGGCTCCATGCACCACTTCAATTTTCGCCACATCGTCCAGTGTGAAGGGAGAGAGGTCGACGGCTCCGCCAGGAGCGTCGAGCGGCACTCCGTCCACCAGCACCATCGTGTAGTTCGAGTTTCCGCCGTCGAGGAACAGCGAAATGGCCCCGCCCATCCGGCTGTCCTGTCCCAGGCTGATGCCCGGCACATTGGAGATCGCGTCCGCAGGCGCAGTGAACTGCAAAGTGGAAATATCCTGTTGCGTGATGACGTCCACCGGCGCGGCCACACTTTCCGCAGGGGCTGGCAATGGCTCGGCAGTCACAATCACATTCGCAGACGTCGGATCGAGCGAGAGCCGCACGATTATCTCCCTTCGCTCGCCGGCAGTAAGCCGGAGCTCTTGTTGATAGGCTCGAAATGAGGCGCCGGTCACGGACAACGAGTAGTCTCCCGGCAAGAGTTCGAGCGCGAATCGCCCGGCGTTATCTGCGATGGCGTGAGCTGGGGAAATTCCGGGTCCAGCGCCGAGGGCGGAGATTTTGGCATTCGCGACTGCTGCGCCGGAAGGATCCAGAACTGTGCCCGTGAGCGATGCAAGATGCTGGGCGGTGAGTCGAGTTGAAAACAACAGGACGGAAAGCGCAGCAAGAAGCCAGATAGCCGGATGACGCTTCATAATTCCTCCTCTCCCTCTCGCGCGGGAGAAAAAAGGTGCGTCGCGCTCCGACCCAGGAAGTGGGGGAGAGCGTGGCGGCCGGCTCTTTCGGTCTCCTGGCTCGGCGGCAGCCCCCGCTAAGCGGTTGGCGGGCCTTCCCCCCCGGTAAACCGGGGAGTGGCCCGCGCGGGCTGTGGATGACGCGCTGTTTGCGTCCGCCTTACAGTCGCGCGGCGGCGATGGATTTTCACCGTCTTCCCGTGCAAAGAGCTGGCAGGTGAATCGGCGCAGCGTCCGGTCCCGTCCCGGATCCCCATGTCTCGGGATCGAAACGCAACGAGACGCCGCAGGGTTGGCGTGGAGCGTTTCCAGAGACTGCTAGTCCGTATCCGCTCCCGAAAACGTAACTTTCGGAGTTCCTCGCGCCGTGTACTCGACGTAAAGGAGGGTTCCGAAAACCTGCTGCAAGAGTTCCTGCTGATATACTTCGGCCGGTTTTCCTACGCGCAGCGTTTTGCCCCGGTCCAGCAGGACGATGCGGTCCGCAAATTCGGCCGCCAGATTCAACTCGTGCGTCACCACGACCACAGCATGTCCGCGATCCGTGGCGATGCGGCGGAGGCGGCGCAACAGGTCCACCTGGGCTGCGATGTCCAAGTGCAACGTCGGCTCGTCGAGCAAGAGCAGCAGAGGCTGCTGGGCCAGCGCGCGCGCCAGCACGGCCCGCTGCTTTTCGCCGCCCGAAAGTTTGTGCATCCAGCGCCCGCGAAGGGGATCGGCGCCCGCTTCGACGAGCGCCTGCCGCGCTACTGCCGCGTCCTCTTCCGTCTCGAACCGCAAGCCGCGACTGTAGGGATAGCGCCCCTGCATCACGAATTCCCACACGCGCACGGGAAAGAGGAGCGGTGTTTCCTGTTGCACCATGGCGATGCGCTGCGCGCGCGTGCGCAGGTCCAGACGGCTCACCTCCAACCCCTCCAGCTTCACGCGGCCGGAAAGCGGCGCGAGCGTTCCGGCCAGCAACCGAAGGAGTGTGGATTTGCCGCTGCCGTTGCGGCCCAGAATGGCCACCAGCTCGCGAGAGCGCACCTCAAACGAGGTGGCTTCCAGCGTGAAGAATGGCGCGCCCCCTTCCGGGGCATAGGAATAGCTGGCCAGATCCACCAGAACGCGCGGCGGTTCGGGTGGCAGCGTCCGCGCCGGCCCGCTGGGGGCCGCCGGCTTCGCCTGCTCCGCTGTTCGTTCGGCGGGATTCACGTTTTGCTTCTCCGCAGCAGATAAATGAACACGGGTGCGCCGACCAGAGCGGTCATCGCGCCGACCGGAAGCTGCGTCGGCGAGACCAAGGTGCGTGCGAGCGTGTCCGCCACCACCACG
The DNA here is from genome assembly GCA_035624135.1 of Candidatus Acidiferrales bacterium. Classification (GTDB taxonomy): domain Bacteria; phylum Acidobacteriota; class Terriglobia; order Acidiferrales; family UBA7541; genus JOPF136. Next base: position 4,411 of record DASPSB010000090.1, read on the forward strand.
GCGATCGCTCCGCCCAGCGCTGTGGCGGGGATAAGCAGCCGGTAATCCGAGCCAAACAGCAGGCGAATCAGGTGCGGCACCATCAGGCCCACGTAGCCAATCGCACCGCTCACGGAAACGGCCAACCCAGTGAGCAGTGAAGCGCCGAGGAAGACGACCAGTTTCACACGCACTACGTGCACGCCCAGGTGCATCGCCTCCTGCTCGCCTCCTAACAGCAAATTGAGATCTGCGGAGGTGGTGTAAATGGCTCCCACGGCGAGAATCAGGACCAGGAAGAGCCAAGCCGGGGACAACGGAGTGGGCGTGGAGAGATCGCCCATTAGCCAGAATGCCATGCCGCGCAGCTCGCGCCCGGAGATCGTGGTCATGAGGAACATAATCAGCGCAGAGAGGAACGACGCGGTGACGATCCCGCCGAGCAGCAGCGTATAACTGTCGAGCTCGCCCCCGCGCTGGCCCAGAAAGTAAACGGCTGCCGTGGCGGCGATGGCGCCGATGAATGCTCCGAACGGCGTGGCTCCCGGCAATTGTTCGGCCCAGATGAGCGAAAGAATCGAACCCAGCGCGGCGCCGCTCGACACGCCCAGAACGTACGGGTCCGCGAGCGGATTGCGCAGCAGCGCCTGAAAACTCGCGCCCGCGACGGAAAGCGATGCGCCGACGATCATGGCGAGAAGGATCCGCGGCCACCGTATGTCCAGAATGATCAGCCGAAAATCGCTGGAGATCTGATCGCTGCGGCCCGTGGCCGCGTGGAACAAAAGCGCCGCGAGGTCGTACAGGGAAATGGAGCGCGTTCCAAACTTCAACGACAGGACCACAACAAGCAGCAGCAGGCCGGCGAGCGTTGCGCACACGATCACGATGCGGCGAGCGGTGAGCGTGCGCATCACAGCCAGCTCCTGTGGGGCGAAGTCCCGCTCTGCGAGACCGGCGCATGCGCGAAGGCTTCCGGATGGAGTTGGTGCGCCAGATCCTCAATCGCGTCCAGCATTCGCGGCGCGGGGCGGTCGAGCGCGTCGCTCACCACCGCGAAATGCTCATTGCGAACGGAATCGAGACTGCGCCAGCCCGGGCGTTTCCGCAGCGAGTTGATCGTGCCCTGCGGATCGTCTTGGTGCGCACCCGCGAACACCAGATAGTCGGGCTTCTGCCGCAGCACCTCTTCGATATCGATCTGCGGCCAGTCCTGATCGGCCGTAATCACAGATTCCGCTCCCGCATGGCGCAGGGCGTCCGCCAGGAAGGTCTGCTGGCCGGTGGTGATGATCGGATCGAGCCACACCACGAAGAAGACACGCTTCGGCGCACGTCCCGCCAGCCGATGCGCGAGTTCTGCGAGCCGCTTCTCCATCGCCGCGGCCAGCGCTTCCCCGTTCGACTTTGCGCCCAGCACTTCGCCCAGCCTCCGTGTGGACGCCACCACGTCCTCCACCGTGCGCGGGTCTGTGGTGTAGACAGGGATGCCCAGCCGATCGAGCGCCTCGACGGTATCCGCGCGGTTCAGCGAGCGAATGGCCAGTACGATGTCTGGATGGAGCGAAACGATTTGCTCGAGGTTCGGATTGATCGGCCCGCCCACACGTGTGCGCGTTCGGGCTTCCGGGGGGTAGTCGCAGTAATCCGTCACGCCCGAGAGTCGCGCTCCCAGGTCCAGGGCGAACACGGTTTCCGTGAGGCTCGGTGCCAGCGAAACGATCCGCTGCGGCTCGGCTCGCATGCGGACGAGACGGCCGAGATCGTCGTGGTATTCGACGAGCGTCTCCGCTGTCTTTGTCGGTGCGGGCGCCGGCGCGGGGGAAGCCGCTTGCGCACCGAGCTGCGGGGCCGCCAGCGCCGCGAGCGCCAGCCATCCCGCCGCCAACCGGACCCGGTTGTGTTTCCTGCTCATCGCCGAAAATAAAAAAAGCCCCATGCGAGCATGGGGCGATTAGCCCGCGCTCTCTCTCGCGAAGAGCACTGGGACTAAGCGGCTCGGGCAGGTTTCCTGGCTTACGGCCGTTGCTCGTCGGCCCGAATCTTCGGGCCCAGCGGAATTAGCGATGGCCGATCACAGTGGCGGGACCGTGGCCGATTTTCGCGGCCTTCCCCTCTCCAGAGCCGGTCAATTGTCGCGAGCCAGTGTATGTCCCGCGCACCGGTGTGTCAACGCGCGCCTCGCCGCTCTGCTGCGGACTTCGAGGCATCTGCGCCACTGGCCGGTGCATCCTTCCCCCAGCACCAACCGAGGGCGCCGATGGCTATCTTCTGGGCCGGCCTAGTCTGCGGCACGATGGACATTACCGCTGCGTTCGTCGTGTACGGCTATTACGGTCTTCTACCCATGCGGCTCCTGCAGGGAATCGCCGCAGGTCTTCTCGGGTCTCGCAGCTATGAAGGAGGAATCGCCACGGCCGCGCTCGGACTGCTCTGCCACTACTGCATCGCCTATTCCGCCGCGGCCGTCTATTTCGCCGCGAGCCGGGCGATGCCCATTCTCGTCGACCATTTCATCGGCTTCGGCGCGCTCTACGGCGTGGCGGTCTATTACTTCATGCAACTGGTAGTGATACCGCTCTCGGCAGCCACGCGCCGGCCGTTCTCCATGAGACTAACGATCATCGGTGTCGTCATCCACATCTTCTGCGTCGGGCTGGCCATTGCCGCCACCATCCGCTATGTATCGGCCCGGTGACTTTCTCCGGGACTTCGTTCCGAGTGCGGGCATACTCGGGCATCTACGAGATTCAGCGAATTCTTGGGAATCTTGCGGGTAACCGCCGCAGAGCTTATGCCGAGCTGTGCGTATCGTCTTCGTCGAAAGCCCAGCGCAGGTTGTCCACGCACCAGCGGCCATCGAGACGCACCAACGTGAAGTGCGCCACGTAATCCTCGTCATCATCCGAAGTCACGTGGATATCGAGCACCACGCGGTCTTCCGACTGGCTTCGCGTCGCGACTTCCTGCTCTTCGGTATGAAACAGGTCGCGGTGCGCGCGGATGAGCCTTCGGAAAGTCGCCAAGGGCACGCGGGCTCGATAGGCGGGAGAAAAATAGGAGTACGCTCCCGAAATGTCATCCTCATTCAGCGCTTCGAGCTGCGCGCGCGCCGCGCGCAGTGCCTCCCCCGCAGCTTCCCCCTCTGCAGGAGCCGGGCCCGGAGCCTTTCCATTGAGTTTCGGTGCCGCGGGCACGGGTGGCCCGGAACGCGTCGAACGGCTATCGTGCCGCAACAACAGCCATGTGGTGAGCGTGAATGCCAGTGTGCCAGTGCCGAGCAGCGCGGCGAGTCGGCGCAGCAGCGCGCGCCGCCTGAGCCGCTCGCGATCGAACGCCGGCCGCCACACGCGTACCGGTTCCGGCACGCCCGGTTCCGGCGAAAACGGTTCGCTATTTACCGGTTCTTCCACTGGGGCTTCCGTTTTTCGACCAGGGCGCGGAGACCTTCCTGCGAATCTTCGAGTTTATAGAGTTCGTTCAGGAAAACATCCATCGAGGTTTTCAGGCCTTCCTGCAGCGAAAGACCCACGCCGCCGATGATGGCTTTCTTTGCCATGCGCAGGACTGCGCCCGATTGCGCGGTAATCTGAGCGATCAGGGCGTTCACCGTTTTTTCGAGCTGATCTTCGGCCACGAGCCGGCTGATCAGGCCCAGGTCGCGCGCCCGCTCGGCCGAAACGGGTTCGCCCGTGAGAACGAGTTCCATCGCCAGGCGCGGGCCCACGATCTGCGGGAAAATAGTCGCAGCGAGAGGGGGGAAGACGCCGATTTTGATTTCCGGCTGCGCAAAGCGGGCGCGCGGCGTGGCCAGCACGATATCGCCGAACGCGGCCAGTTCCGAGCCGCCGCCGATGGCTGGCCCGTCCACCACCACCATCACCGGCTTGCCCACGTCGAGCATGGCCAGGAAGACGCGATGGAAGGCATCCGTCATCTGGAACACGCGTTGCGCCGTGTACTCGCCGACGTCGATCCCACCCGAAAACGTCTTGCACGCCGAATCGATCAGGATGAGCTTGACGCCCTCGTCCTCTCCGGCCCACTCGATGCCCGAAGTCAGTTCGCGGAGCATCGGCTCGTTCAGCAGGTTGTGCTCCGGACGATTAAGCGTGAGCCGCGCCAGCGGCCCGTCCGTCGCCGAACGGATGTAGTGAAAGTCCTCCGGCTTCACGCGTTGGACTGACGCAATCGCTACGTCAATCGTCGGCCGCCGGGCTGCGGTTGCTCGTTCCATGGTTATGCCGCCTCCAGGGCGAGCGCCACACCCAGCCCGCCCGATACACACAATGTTGCCAGTCCCCGCCGCGCCCCGTCCTTTTGCCGGCGCAGCTCGTGCACAAGAGACGTAACGATGCGCGCTCCCGTTGCGCCGATGGGGTGGCCCAGCGCGATCGCCCCGCCGTTCGGATTCAGGCGCGCGCGGTCAAATCCCAACTCACGGTCGCAAGCCAGCACCTGCGCTGCAAAGGCTTCGTTCAGTTCCACGGCG
>DASPSB010000094.1:0-4420 GCA_035624135.1 Candidatus Acidiferrales bacterium
ATCGCGGCGTGCTTGTTCTGCTCGACGACCGCATCGCTCGCATGCGCTACGGCTCCATCTTCCTCGAGTCGCTTCCGCCCTACACCCGCACACGCGACCTCTCCGACGTCGAACGCTTCATGAATCCAAGCGCGCTTTAGCCACCCGGCGCTCCATAGCCGCGATTCGGCGCTCTTGCTCCTCTGGACCGTATTTGGCCAGGTGCGCCATCGCGATGTCCGCGAGCGCCTCGGCGGCTCTTTCGAGACTGGAATCCTTGGTTCTCACTGGTTGTTTGGCCCTATCCTACCGCACCGCAAGGCGGCCCTCGCCGCGCCCGCTCTCTTTCTTTGCCTCCCTGCTTCCCTGCCTCCTTGCTTCCTGCCCCATAATCGAAACCGATCTTGCTCCCTGGCCGTACTCCTGCCAGTGGGGGGATACTGTGGTTACCACCATGTCCTCGCGCGACTCCTGGGGCGGCCGCTGGCTCTCCGACTTCTTCCAGGACCTTTGCGTTGGCATGCGCGTGCTGCGCCGCAATCCGGGATTTTCTTTGCTCGCTGTGCTTTGCCTCACGCTTGGCATCGGCGCCAATGCCGCCGTCTTCAGTTGGATTGAGGGCGTGCTGCTTCGTCCCTATCCGCTTGTCGCCAACCAGGAGCGCATGGCCGCCATCGTTGGCACTGTGCGCGGCGGGGATCGCGACGACATGTCCTGGCCCGACTTTCAGGACCTCGAACGGCAGTCCACCCTCGCCGAATCCTTCATCGCCGAAAAAATCTCCGGCGCCACGCTTTCCATCGGCGACCGCGCGGAAAAAGTTCTCGGCAGCGTCGTCTCCGCGAATTATTTCAGCGCCCTCGGCCTGCACATGGCCCTCGGCCGCGGCTTCGAGCCCGGCGAAAACACCGGCCGCAACGCGCATCCCGTTGTCGTCATCAGCTACCAGTTCTGGCAGGAGCGCTATCACGGCGATCCCGCCATCATCGGCAAGACGCAGATGCTCAACAACGTGCCGCACACCATCATCGGCGTCGCTCCCGAAGGTTTCTACGGCACGTTTGTCGGTTACGGCTGGCAGTTCTGGGTTCCCATCTCCATGCAGCCGGCCTTCGATTACGGCGGCGTTTACAAACTTGAAGACCGCGGCGCCCGCTGGATCGAGGGCTTCGTCGTCGCCAGGCCCGGCGTCAGCCGCGTCCAGCTCCAGCAGGAACTCTCCGCTATCGCGGCGCGCCTCGAAGCCGAATATCCCGGCACGGATCGCGGCCGCGGCGTCCAGCTCTACCCGCTGTGGGAGACGCCGTTCAACAACGCCGGCGCGCTCGGCCCCACGCTCGTCATCGCGCTTTGTATAGTGATGTTCGTGCTCCTGATTGCCTGCGCCAACGTCGGCAATCTTCTGCTCGTTCGCGCCTTCCATCGCCGCCACGAAATGACCCTACGCCTCGCGCTCGGCGCCGGGCGCGCGCGCCTGCTCAGGCAGGTGATGACCGAGGGTCTCATCCTCTCCGCCCTCGCCGCGGTGGGCGGACTCGTTCTCGCCTGGTGGTGCCGAAATCTGCTGGTGTACTTGCTTCCTCCGCGCGGCACCGCCTTTCGGTTCGCGGGTCAGCTCGATTGGCGCGTCTTTGCCCTCACCGCCGCCGTGTGCATTGCCGCCACCGTTCTGTTTGCGCTCGTTCCCGCGCTGCAGAGTTCGCAAACGGAAATCACCGAAGCGCTTCGTTCGGAATCCACCGGCGTGGTCGGCGGCCGCAGAAAAACCTGGTTCCGCTCCAGCCTAGTGATCGTGCAGGTTTCGCTCAGCTTTCTGTTGCTCGTTGGCGCCGGCCTAGTCCTCAGGAGTCTCGCGCGGCTGCGCTCCGCCAGCCCCGGATTTTCCACTGACCGTGTGGTCGCCACTTCCTTCACGTTTGCCCCTCAGGGTTACGATGCCGCCCGCGCAAGAAACTTCGAGGACGAATTGCTCGCCCGCGTCCACGCGCTGCCCGGCGTCGAGTCCGCTTCCTGGTCGCGCAGCGTTCCCTTCACCTTTCTCGCCTATTCCTCCGCGCCCATCGCGGTGGACGGCTACGAACCTCCTCGCAACGAGCAGCCCACCGCCAACTTCAACGAAGTCAGCCCCGGCTATTTCTCGACCATGGGAATTCCGCTCGACTCCGGCCGCGCCTTCACGCGCTCCGACGACGAGAATTCGCAGTTGGTGGCCATCGTCAACGAAGTGATGGTCGAGAAGTACTGGCGCGGCGCCAATCCCGTCGGCCGGCGCCTTCAGGCCAACGGCAAATGGCTCGAGGTCGTTGGCGTCGCCCGGCTTTCCAAGTACTTCAACTTCATGGAGACTCCGCAGGCGTTCTTCTACGTTCCGTTGCGGCAGAACTTCAGCATGCTGGCCACGCTCGAAGTGCGCACGGCCACGCCTCCGCAGGCGATCACTGCGCTGCTCGGCCGCGAGATCCGCGCGCTCGACCAGAATATGCCGGTATACGAAGCCATTCCCATGCGCGAGGTCGTGAACCGCTCGATGGCTGCGCCGCAAGTCGCCGTCACGCTGCTTACGGTGTTCGGCTCGCTTGCGCTCGTGCTCTCTGCGATCGGACTGTATGCCGTGATGTCGTACGCCGTCTCGCAGGGCACGCGCGAACTCGGACTGCGCATGGCGCTCGGCGCCCGCGCTCCGGATTTGCTGCGCATGGTCGTTGGCAGGGGACTGGCGCTCACCGTCGGCGGCGTGGCCATCGGCGCCGTCGCCGCCTTCGGACTCACGCGCCTGCTCGGCTATCTGCTTTATCAGGTGAGCCCGCGCGACCCGGCCGCCTTCGCCGCCTCGTTCGCCGTTATGCTCGCGGTCGCGCTCGCGGCCACGCTCGTGCCGGCCTGGCGCGCCACCCGCATCAATCCCCTCCGCGCATTACAGGGTTAGGTGGCGCGGGCACTCCTGCCCGCGCGTCTTGTCCTTGCGAGGGGGTGCTTTGAACGGGCGTAGTCGTAGGGGCGGACCAGCGTGTCCGCCCTCCTTCGTAGCGCCCGCGCCTGCGCGCCGTGGCGGGTCCCGCGCCGGCCTGCTCCCCCTCTTCTCGCGTCGCCTTCCGCCCGCTTCCCGTGCTATCGAATCGCGTAACCGCCATCGACTCGGATGGTGTCGCCGGTAACGAAGTCGGACGCGCGCGAGGCCAGGTACACGGCGGCTCCGGCTACTTCCTCCGGTTTACCCCACCGGCCCGCCGGCGTGCGCGCAACAATCTCGTCGTTCATGGGCGTCGTCCGGACTGGGGCTGTCATATCGGTTTCTATCCACCCGGGTGCGATGGCATTGACTTGAATGTTGTGCGGTGCGAACTCAATGGCCATTGATTTGGTGAGCTGAACAATCGCGCCTTTCGCCGCACTGTACGAAGGTATGAGCCCGGACCCGAAGATCGAATACATACTGGCAATATTTATGATTTTTCCGTTTTTTTGACGAATCATCGATCGGGCAGCGAGCCTGGAAAGAAGGAAAACCGAGTTGAGCTGCGTCTCGATGACGCGGTCCCAATCCTCGGGCTTCTCGTTCATCACACCGCCGCTCAACGATGCGATGCCGGCATTGTTCACGAGTATGCCGACGCTGCCCAGCTCACTCTCGACCTTGTAGAGAGCAGGCTCCAATCCGGCGCGATTCGTCATATCCACCTTCAAGGCCATGGCGCGAACGCCGGTTGCTTTCAATTCGGAAAGCACGCGCTGGTTTTTTTCGTCGTTGCGTCCCCACACAGCGACCGCGGCCCCGGCTTCGGCGAATCCGAGCGCGATGCCGCGGCCAATCCCGCCATTTCCGCCGGTCACCACGGCTATCCGTCCGGTCAAATCGAATAATCCACGAGTTTTCATCGCTCGACTCTAGCATGAAGATTTGCGCAGGAGGCGATGGGGCGTTACAGGGTTAGGTGGCGCGGGCACTCTTGCCCGCGCGTCTTGTCCTTGCGAGGGGGTGCGTCGAACGGGCGCATTCGTAGCGCCGGCGCTCAGCCCGCTTCCCGTAGGGGCGGACCAGCTTGTCCGCCCTCATCTCATAGTAGGTCGGAGCTTCAGCTCCGACATCCGGGCTCGGAAGCATTAGGACTTTAGCCTCTGAAGCGATCCCGAACCCGTGCACTTCTTCCATCTCCCGTTTGCCTTGCCCCGCGGCCAATCTGCCTGTACGTTTTCACCTCACATCGCTTGGCCGGAGGGCACCATGAATCCGCAACGCACCGCAAGAATTCTCTGCATGATGCTGACCGCTGGTATGGCTGCATCTTCTGTCGCCACGAAGCCCCAAAACTCCCCGGCTCCGCCGCCTGCCGACGCAAAACAACAGGTGCTCGGTCTCGAAAGAGAATGGGTAGAAGCCGAGAACAAACACGACGCGGCCGCTCTCGAGCGGATTCTCGACGAAAAATTCCTCGTCAGCACC
>DASPSB010000099.1:0-3717 GCA_035624135.1 Candidatus Acidiferrales bacterium
GCAAAAATGGAGGAAAATCTCGAGCTCACTCGCGGCCTGATTTTTGCCGAGGCCGTGCAAATGGCGCTTGGCCCGGCCCTCGGCCGTCTCCCCGCGCATGATCTCGTTCAGGCCGCCGCGAAACGCGCCTTGGCGGAAAAGCGGGCGCTGAAGGACGTCCTCGCCGCAGACCCGCAGGTGACCAGGCATCTGCCGCCCGCTGAGCTCGCCCGCCTCTTTGACCCGGCGCAGTATCTCGGCGCCTCGCAGGCTATGATCGATCGCGTCCTCGCTGCCCACGACGCTCGCCAAAAGAAATCGTCCGCCGGAGGAGACTGAATCCCATGCCCTTCGTCGAATCCGCCGGCCTGAAAATTCATTACTCGCTTACGGGCGACTCGGCAGCTCCTGTCGTCGTTCTCTCCAATTCTCTCGGCACCAATTTCACCATGTGGGATTTGCAGGCCCCTGTCCTCGAAAAAAGTTTCCGTCTGCTGCGTTACGACACCCGCGGCCATGGCCGCACCGCCGTCACTCCGAGCCCCTACACCATCGAGCAGCTCGGCCGCGACGTGCTCGGCCTCCTCGATGGATTGAAACTCGGCCGCGTCAATTTCTGCGGCCTCTCCATGGGCGGCATGATCGGTCAGTGGCTGGGCGTCCACGCGCCCGAGCGCATCAATCGCCTCGTCCTTTGCAGCACCTCTCCAAAAATTGGCGCGCTCGAATCCTGGAATGCCCGCATCGAGGCCATCCGAAAAGGCGGCATGAATGCCGTCGCAACTGCCGTGGTCGAGCGCTGGTTTACTCCGGAATTTCGCGCGCGCGCGCCCCAACCTGCCGTCGCCCTGCTCGGTTTGCTGCAATCCACGCCGCCGGAGGGCTACATCGCCTGCTGCGAAGCCATCCGCGACGCCGATCTTCGCGATGCCGTCGCTTCGATTCGCGCGCCCGTCCAGGTGATGATGGGGGCGCGCGACCCGGCGACTCCTGCGGCAGACGGTCGCGCTATGGCTCAGCGTATTCCCGGTGCCCGCTATATCGAGCTGGAGAGCTCGCATCTCTGCAACGTGGAATCCGTCGAGCGCTTCAACCCCGAGCTCATCGGTTTTCTAACGGCCATGTAACGCCGTCGATGCGTGGCACGTAGCGCCGGCCTTCAGGCCGGCATCTGTCTTTGTCTTTGTGAAAGGAGGCATCCATGGACGAACGTAAGCGCCACGCTCAGGGCATGAAAGTCCGCCGCGCCGTCCTCGGCCCTGCGCACGTCGACCGTGCCAACCGCAATCGCAACGACTTCAACGAGGACTTTCAGGACCTCATCACGCGCTACGCCTGGGGCGAAATTTGGTCCCGCCCGGGCCTCCCACGCAAAACGCGCAGCCTCATCACCCTGGCCATGATGGTCGCCCTCAACCGCCCCGAGGAACTTCGCATGCACATCCGCGCCGCCTCAAACGTCGGCGTCACCCGCGACCAGATCCGCGAAGTCTTCCTCCAGACCGCCATCTACTGCGGCGTCCCCGCCGCGAATTCTGCCTTCCACGCTGCCCAGGAAGTCTTCGCGGAAATGGACGCGCCTCTCCGCAAGAAATCCTGAATCCCTTCTGAATCTGCGTGGAGAAAACTTCGCGGTGCTCCTGCCGGCATCTCTCCAAGTCGTCCCGTGATGGGTCTTCGTCAGGGCACGTCCCGAACATTCGGGATCAGCCGTGCCGAATAGCGCCCCGCTGTCAGGGGTTTTAAGCCCTGAGGTTGGCCGCAAAGATGCCAAAGGTACTCAGGAGACGCCGGTGTTCAGTTCTGCCCGGCCGCCAGCCGCGCCTTCAATTCCTCCGACCAATTCACCACCAAATGCAACTCCGCCGGCGGCATCTTCCCTGCCACGGGCTGAATCATGATGAAGTGCCGGCCGTCCGGCAGCAGGCCGTAATCGTGGTGGGACAGCACAAAGTCACCCTCAAACAATACCCGCGACTTGCCGACGGCAAGCGCCGGTTGACCCTGAGGCACGAAAGGCCGCGTCTTCACATCCACCGCCATGAACTTCGTGCCGTTGCGGAAATATAGTTCCGACCCATTCGGCGCCCACACCGGCTCGCGCCCTCCGTCCGTGGACACCTGCACTCGCTCGCCGGGACCGGGGTACGCTTGCAAATAGATCTGCGCCAGTCCGGTCTGCGCGGAAGCGTACGCGATCGAGTGGCCGTCCGGCGAAATGCGAGCATCGAACACTCGCGTAATCCCGGGGAGCATTTGCTTCGGCTTTGCACCCGCCTTGAGCGGCAGCACCCACAGCGCCGCGTCGTATGAGATCTGGGAGAGAGTGCTGAAAAGAAGTTCCTCACCATCAGGCGAAAACGAGTCCGCTTCCGCCCACGTTTCCGAATTGAGCGCCTCCGGCGGCTTGCTCCCGTCAGCCGGCATCACATACAGACGTTCTGGGGTCGTGTAGATTACGCGATTGCCGTCCGGCGACCACAGCGGATCCCCGCACGCGCCCTCGTGCGTCAGGCGCGCCAGGGCGTCCCGCTCCCGGTTGTAGATCCACAGGTCGGCGCCGCCATTCTCCACAATGGTCGTGACGACCCGCCTCCCGTCGGGCGACACGCTCAAATCCTCGAATCCGCGCTCCTCGTTCCCTAGCGGTTCGACTTTGCCCGCCATGTCCACACTCACCAGCCGGTAGGCCGTCCGCACGCCCCCGGTCAGGTAGATCAGCGTGCCCGTGGACGACAGCGCGTAATCCACCGCACCAAACCATTCGTCCCGGGTCACGCCCTCGACCAGCGGCACCGCCGGCCCCGTCACCACCAGGACGTCCGCATCGAACGGCGCCCCCATCAGCACGTCGCCGCGCGTGAACACAAGGTACCCGGGCGCCAGATATCGTGCATTCGCTCCTTCGTCGATCAGCACCGTGCGCTTGCCGGTCGCCAGCGAATAGACCTCCGTTTTGTAGTGCTGTGCCAGCCAACTGGAAGCCACCGTGGTGTACAGCACAGCCTTTCCGCCAGGCAGAACTTGCGGGAAGCGGAAGCTCGCCACCGCACCCCCGCTGCTGCCTTGCACTACGACCTTCGGAGTTCCGCCTTCTTCCGGCACGCGCCGGATCTCCGACAGGCCAATCGGCGCGAAATAAATGAACCCATCGTCTCCCCAGGATGCGCCAACGATCTTGGTCACCTCGCACAATTTCACCGGCGGCCCGCCGTCGGAAGAAATCTTCTTGAGCGCTCCGCCGGTGAAGAATCCGATCCAGCGTCCGTCAGGAGAGAAGAATGGAGCTGTCCCGCCGGCGGTATCCGGCAACGGCGTTGGCGCCGTTTGGTCAAGTTTCCACATCGTGAGCCCGAAGGCTTCTGTACGAGGGGACAACAGGTCTTCGGTTTTCCCCGAACCCTGCACGGCAACGTAGGCCACCCGCGTCCCGTCCCGCGAGATTGCCACCGGACTCGCCAGATCTGCCTCGAGGTGCCGCGGGTGTGCCGCCAGGTTCAGATGCATCACCGTGCCCCGCGCTTGGCGCGCTCGGCTCGGACTGCGCACCGACACGGCAATGAGAGCCACAGCCAGAATTGCCGCCAATCCCCACGGCACAGCGCGCGTCCATCGCGCCGCCCGGCCCGTCTCTGGCCTTGCTGCTGTCGAAGCAAGACCCGTCGCCGCCCCGCCGCTCAGCGCTTCTTCAATCGCGATCCGTGCGTCCCCAATGGCTTGCAACCGCTGTTTCGCATC
>DASPSB010000102.1:0-8618 GCA_035624135.1 Candidatus Acidiferrales bacterium
CTATCCCCATCCCGACCTGGTGGAACCGCGCAACCGCATCCTGGCCGTGGCGGACGCCACGCGCGAGCCCATGCGCGCATTCCGGTTTTCGCCCGACCGGCGACCCCTTTGGCCCAAGTGGCATGCGGGAGCGGACTGGCAATGGCACGGAATGATGACCAGCGTGGCCGCCGCGGGAAACGGCCGGCTGAGCCACGGTTTGTACGCGGGCCTCGCCAGCGAGGCAAACCTGGTCCTGCTCCAGGGGTGCGATGAGAACGGGCGCATCACCAACGAGACGATCGTGCGCGCCCTCCAGTGGCTCCTGTGCGAAGGGCCGGCGCTCGGCGTGCGCGTCGTCAGCCTTTCGGTGAGCGGCGACCCCGTAGAGCCGCTGCTCGGAAATCCCGTGGAACGGGCTGCGGAGGCGCTCATCGAAGCGGGCATCACCGTGGTCGCAGCCGCAGGAAATGCAGGGGAACGCCGCCTGCTTCCTCCGGCCACGGCGCCCCACGTGCTCACGATCGGCGGAATCGACGACCGCAACAGCTTCCGGCAAGACGAAATCGCACTGTGGCACAGCAATTACGGCGAGGCTTCAAACGAAGCGCCCAAACCGGAACTGGTGGCACCGAGTCTGTGGGTCGCTGCGCCGGTGCTTCCCGGCACTACAGTGGCGCGCGAGGCCATGGAGCTCTTCGAGCGGCGGAGGCGCGGGCAGCCGTTCAACAAACAGCGGCTGGCCGAGTTGAAGTTGATTACACCGCACTACCAGCATGTGGAGGGGACGAGTTTTGCCGCGCCTCTGGTGGCCAGCGCTATCGGGTGCATGCTGGAAGCGAATCCAAAGCTCTCGCCGCTGCTGATCCGGCAGATCCTGATGCAAACCGCGGAGCCCGTTCCCGGCGCTCCGGCGGAACGACAAGGCGCAGGAGCGCTGGCAGCGGGCGCCGCGGTCGCGCGGGCGCTCGAAGAGCGGCACGGCCGCGGCGGAGCGTTCGAGAAATCGCCATCCATCGGGCCGGACGGCGTGGTGTTCCGCTTCCATGATGACGAAGCGCAGATGGTGGAGGTCTGCGGCTCCTGGAACGCCTGGGCGCCTCCAGGCATTAAGCTGATGAAAGACGGCGATGGAATCTGGCGCACGGCACCGATGAAGATTCCACCCGGATCCTACGACTACAAGTTCGTGATTGATGGCAAGCGCTGGATGGACGACCCCGCGAACCCGAAGAAGACGCACGATGCCGTCGGCGGCCTGAATAGCGTCCTCGAAGTTCTCGGCTAGCCACGGTCAGTGATTTTCCGACCGTGGGTTTGTTCTCGTCTTCTCCTTCCGCGCTTCCGTCATCCCTCCCGCCACGACTGCCGTGCGATTTCGCGGCCCACCAGCCAGCCGCACACGGCCGCTACTGTCATAAGGCCGATTCCCTGCCCCATCCGGCCAAAACAGAAATCGCCCACCGCGAAGAGCGCCGAATAGACCATCGCGCAGCCCAGCAACCAGGCGCGCAGATTTGCCGCCAAGCTGTGTTCCGCCGTCACCTCCGGCGCGAGCGCGGCGATGGAGCGCCAGCCCGTGATATCCGGCCGCACCGTGCGATAGAAGCGCAGCAAGATCTCCTGTGGCTCGGGCCGCGTGACCAGGGTGACTGCAAGCCAAACGGCAGTCGTCACGCCCGTGGTAATCAGCGCGTTCTGTGCGAATGCGAACAGGTCGTCCGCTCCCGAAGGCCGCAGCTTCAAGAGCGCTACGGAGACGCACAGCGCGGCGAGCATGGCGGAAATCTCGCTCCACGCGTTGATCCGCCACCAGTACCACCGAAGCATGTAAACCGCGCCGGTTCCCGCGCCCACTTCCAGCACGAATTTCCAGCCTTCCACCACCGAGCTGAGCTGCGAAGCGACCAGCGCGGACACCGCAACGAGCAGCACGGTGGCCACGCGCGAAGCGTTCACATAGTGCGACTCAGCCGCATCGCGCCGCAGGAATCGGCGGTAGAAATCGCTCACCAGGTACGAGCTGCCCCAGTTGAGCTGCGTCGCAAATGTGGACATGAAGGCGGCAAAAAATCCTGCCACCAGCAGTCCGCGCAACGCGTGCGGAAGACAAGTCGTCGCCACAATCATGTAGCCCGATTCCGGGTGCTCCAGGTCGGGGTACATTGCCAGAGCGACGAGCGCCGTCAGGATCCACGGCCAGGGGCGCACTGCGTAGTGCGCCACGTTGAACCAGAGAACGCTGAGCAGGCCGTGGCGTTCGTTGCGCGTGGAGAAAATTCGCTGCGCCACATACCCGCCACCGCCGGGTTCCGCGCCGGGATACCATGCCGCCCACCACTGCACCCCGAGATTCAATGCGAAGGCCACAAGCGGCAACGTCCATACCTCCTGTCCCGAAAGCCCAAGACCAAAATTCGGCAGGAAGTGTGTCGGATCGCCCGCGGGATGCCCGGAAAACGACGCGCTGGCGCGAAGTTTGGCAAGCCGCATCATGAGCGGGAAAATCCCTCCCACCGAAGCGACTCCGTAGACAGCCACTGCGATCACCACCCCCATTTTCAGCACAAACTGAAACAGATCCGTCCACAACACGCCCCATAGCCCGCCGAGAGTGGCGTAAAGGCCGGTAAACGGAATCAGAAAGAAGACGCAGAGCGCCAGCGCGCGCTGCTCCGGAATGCCCAGCGCAATTGCCGTGATGCTGACCATCGCCTTCGTCACCCATCCGAGGATCAGGCAATTCATCAGCAGGCCCAGATACACGGCGCGAAAACCGCGAAGGAAAGCCGCGGGCCCGCCGGAGTAGCGCAGTTCCGCAAACTGCGCGTCAGTCATGAGTCCTGAGCGGCGCCACAGCCGTGCGAACAAAAAAACCGTCATCATCCCGGAGAGCAACAACGACCACCACAGCCAGTTCCCCGAAATGCCGTATCTATAAACGAGACCGGTGACGGCCAGCGGCGTGTCTGCCGCAAACGTTGTGGCCACCATCGACGTGCCTGCTAGCCACCAGGACACCTCCCGGCCGGAAACAAAGTAGTCCTCGGTGCTGCGGCTCGAGCGGCGGCGGAAATAGAGGCCGAGGCCGAGCGTGATTCCAAGGTACGCGGCAATGGCCCACCAGTCGGAGAGGGCGAGGGTCACGCGGCACCCCGGATGGAAGTGTGCACCCGCTGCTTCAACGCAGGATTTGCAGGAATTGCGACTTGAGCGTGGTGCCGGCGAATTTGATGAACTCCTCGGGAAGCAGTCCGGCCACCAGTATGAAAAGCGTGCAGGCGGCGAGCGCCACACCCTGTGCCACCGAAATCACAGGCCGCGCTTCGCCTGCCGGCTCGCGCATCCACGCGTGGACCACCACCCGGAAGTAATAGTAAAGCGCGGGAGCGATATAGAGCGCGCCAAAGATGGCCAGCACGTAGTGACCCGTCTCGATGAGCGAAAGGAAGATGAAATACTTCCCGAGGAAGCCCGCGGTGGGCGGAATCCCCGCAAGCGACAGCATGAAAATCAGCAGCAGGATCGCTGCCACCGGACGGCGCGAAATGAGTCCGTTCAGGTCTTCGATGTTTTCGCCGATCACGCCCTGGCGGCGCAGCAGGATGACGATCGCGAACGCGCCCGTGTTCATGAAGACGTACACCAGCAGATAGAACGCGATTCCCTGGAAGCCCGTCGGCGTTCCGGAGACGAGGCCCAGCAGCATATAGCCGACGTGGGCAATCGAGGAGTAGGCCAGCAGACGCTTCAAATTATCTTGCGTGATGGCGCCGAAGTTGCCGATGGTCATCGAAGCGATGGCCACGCCGGCCACAACCATCTCCCAGTCGGGCCGAATGGGCCAGAACGCGGTGCAAAACAGACGCAGCAGCAGCGCGAAGCTGGCCGCCTTCGATGCCACGCTGATCGACGCCGTGATCGAAGTGGGTGCGCCCTCGTACACGTCCGGCGCCCACATGTGGAACGGAACGGCCGCGATCTTGAAGAAGACGCCGGCCGAGACGGTGACCAGCGAGATCAGCACCAGCGGGTCGTGCGCTGGGCGCGTCGCGTACGCCTGCGCGATGCGATTCAGGTTCGTCGAGCCCGCGATGCCGTACATCAGCGAGAAGCCATAGGCCAGGATGCCGCTCGAAAATGCGCCTAGCAGCAAATACTTCACCGCGCCTTCGTTCGAGGCCCTGCGGCTGCGCAGGAAGCCCGAGAGGATGTAGAAGGAAAGGGCCATCGTCTCGAGCCCGAGGAAGAGCGTAATCAAATCGTTGCCCGAAGCCAGGAACATCATTCCGATGGTGGCGAGCAGCAGCAGCGCATAGAACTCCCCGTGGTGCTCCTCCTCGATCTCGAGGTAGCGGACGGAAAGCAGAATCACCAGCGCGGCGGAAATCAGGAAGAGAAAGCCAAAGAACACGGCGAAGGGATCCACGATGATCGAGTTGTGGTAGGCCAGGACGTCCTCGGGATTCGTCAAGCTCCATAGCGCCTTCAGCGCCTTCGCGCTGAATCCCACGCCCGCGAGCGCCAGCACCGCGTTCCACCAGCGCGATCTGCGGTCGAGCAGGAAATCGGTGAGCAGTATGCCGAGCGCGAAGATCCCGAGCTGCACCTGGGGCAGAATGAGTGCGAATTCTTTCGGCAACTGCATCCCGAGGCGGCTGAGCAGGTCCTGAGGCATTCCGGATTACCTCGCCGGCGCGGCCGGCGGCAGGTCAGAATGCTCGCCGGTTCCCGAAGCGGGTTGCACGGGCACGACCACATCCACTGGAAGGCGCGCCGCACGGGCGCTGAAATATTCCGGATTGGCGCGCTCGACGATGGCGTTGGCCGGCTCCTCCAGGTATTGCAGCACCGGAGCGGGATAAATGCCGATCCACAGCGCCGCGAGCACCAGCGGCACGAGGCACGCGAATTCTCGGACGTTCAGGTCGGGAAGCTTCTCGTTCGCCGGGTTGGTGACCTTCCCGAACATCACCCGCTGGTAGAGCCACAGCAGGTAGGCCGCGCCGAGAACGATCCCGGCCACGGCCCAGGCGGCAAAATACTTGCCGTTTGCCGGGTGCGAGCCGTAGCCGGTGACCTCAAACGTGCCGCGCAGGATCAGAAATTCGCCGATGAATCCGTTCAGCAGCGGCATACCCAGCGAACTCAGCGTTATGATCAGATAGATGGTCGCGTAGTTGGGCATTGGCGTCGAAAGTCCGCCGAATTCGGAAATCATGCGCGTGTGCCTTCGCTCATAGAGCACGCCCACAATCAAGAAGAGCGCGCCCGTCGAAATCCCGTGATTGAGTTGCTGCAGGATGCTGCCCTGAAGGCCCATGGGCGTTAGCGCAAATATCCCCAGCGTGCAAAAACCCATGTGACTGACCGAGCTGTAGGCAATCAGCCGTTTCATGTCCTTCTGCATCATGCAAACCAGCGCGCCATAGATGATGGCGATCACGGAAACCACCATCATCAGCGGGGCATAGTGCCGCGTGGCTTCCGGAAGCATGGGCACGGAAAATCGCAGGAACCCGTACGTCCCCATTTTCAGCAGCACGCCCGCCAGAATCACGGACCCGGCCGTGGGCGCATCGGTGTGCGCGTCCGGCAGCCACGTGTGGAAGGGAAACATCGGCACTTTGATGGCGAAAGCGAAGAACAGCCCCCAGAAAAGCCATTGCTGCAGGGAGGGATCGAATGATTTCGTGCTCTCCAGCAATACCTGGATGTTAAACGTGGTCCTGCCCGCGTGCTGGCTGGCGTACTCGAAATAAATTCTCAGAATGGCCAGCAGCATCAGCACTGAGCCTACCAATGTGTACAGGAAAAATTTGATCGCCGAGTAGAGCCGCCGCTCGCTGCCCCACACGCCGATAAGGAAATACATCGGGACGAGCATCACTTCCCAAAAAACATAGAACAGGAAGAAATCCAGCGACATGAAAACGCCCAGCATCCCGGTCTGGAGCAGCAAAAGCAGGATGTAGTACTCCTTCACGCGCGTCTGGATCGCGCTCCAGGAGGAAAGAATGGCGATGGCGCCCAGCGCAGTCGTCAATAGAACCAGCACAAAGCTCAGGCCGTCGATGCCCAGGGAGTATTTCGCTCCAATCGAGGGAATCCAGTCGTAGTCCTCGCCCAGTTGAAAGCGGGAGGACCCGGCGCCAAACAGGCCGATCAGCCGCAGCGAAACCAGGAAGCCCGCAAAGCCGAATAGATTCGCCACCCAGCGGTGCACATCAGCGAGCCGCCCGGGAATGAAAAGCAGCAGGATGGCGCCCGCCAGCGGCGTCAACAGGATCACGCTCAGCAGATTCGTGTCCAACAATCGCATCACATCCACGGTTCCGTCCCCCTCATGCCGAATGCAGCAGCGTCCGCACGTAGGTCACTGCCGGCCAGCCCAGATACACAACGAGCAGCAGCAACACGCCGAACAGGATCACGAGCGCGTAACTCTGCACCAATCCGGTTTGCAGCATGCGTACCGGATAGCCGGCAAATCGCACAATCGCCCCCGAAAGATTTACCAGCCCGTCCACAATCCATCTATCCCACCACATGGAGAGGCGCGAACTGAACCTCGTCGCCGCCGCCGAGCCGTCCACTCCGAGCCCGTCCACGATTCCGCGGTCAAAATCGCCCAGCGCCGTGGCCAGGTCCTCCGTGCGATTCACAAACAGCGAGTCGTAAACCTCGTCCATGTAATATTTGTGATAGACAAGCTCGTACAAGCCCTTCCAGCGCGCGGCAAGCTGATCCGCCAGCCCCTCACGCTCCATATAGATGTAGTAGGCCAGCCAGATCCCTCCCACGGCCACCAGCACGGAAATCAGCATCATGCCGACTTCTACCATGCTCCAGCCGCCCTCCACCGCTTCCGCAGCGGCTCGCACGGGCGCCACCACGGGCTCGAGCCACTGTTCGAAGAGGCTCAGGTGCGGCAGGCCGATCCAGCCGCCCACCACGGAGAGAAACGCGAGAATCATCAGCGGGATTGTCATCGAAGACGGCGATTCGCGGATGTGGTGCTCCACCTCGTGGTCGACGCGCGATTTGCCGAAAAACGTCAGGTTCACCAGCCGGAACATGTAGAACGCCGTCATGCCCGCCGTCACCAGTCCCACCACGTAGAGCGCTTTGTAAATCCCCGATTCGCCGCCGGTAAACGTCCGCCAGAGAATTTCGTCTTTGCTGAAGAATCCGGCCAGCGGCGGAATCCCGGCGATTGCCAGCGTCGCGATCAGAAATGTTTTCGCTGTAACCGGGATCTTCGCCCACAGCGCGCCCATCTTGCGCATGTCCTGCTCGCCGGAAAGCGCGTGGATCGCGCTTCCCGACCCGAGGAAAAGCAGCGCCTTGAAAAACGCGTGCGTCATCAGATGGAAAATGCCGGCTTTGAACGCCCCCACGCCCAGCGCCAGAAACATGTAGCCGAGCTGGCTGATGGTCGAGTAAGCCAGCACACGTTTGATGTCGTTCTGCAGCAGCCCCATCGTCGCGGCATAGAACGCGGTCACCCCGCCCACCACCGCCACCGTCAGCATCGCCTCTGGCGCCAACTGGTAGAGCGCGTTCATGCGCGTGACCATGTACACGCCCGCGGTCACCATCGTGGCCGCGTGGATCAGCGCGCTCACCGGCGTCGGCCCTTCCATCGCGTCCGGCAGCCACGTGTACAGCGGAATCTGCGCGGATTTTCCGGTAGCCCCGATGAAAAAGAGGATGGCCATTGCCGTCAGTACCTGCGTGCCGGCCGCGAACTGCCCGCTGCGCAGGAGGTCAATCATCCCCGCGAATTTCGTGACGCCCTCCAGCCCGTGGTCCGTGAACCGGATGGTGCCAAGCACGGTTGATGCAAGGAAAATCCCCAGCAGGAAGCCCGCATCGCCTACTCGGTTCACCACAAACGCCTTCTTCCCCGCGTCCGCCGCCGATTTCTTCAGAAAAAAGAACCCAATCAGCAGGTAGCTGCATAAGCCCACGCCCTCCCAGCCCACGAACATCAGCAGGAGGTTGTTGCCCAGCACCAGAGTCAGCATCGAGAACATGAACAAGTTCATGTACCCGAAGAACCGGTAATAACCGCCTTCGTGCGCCATGTACCCGACCGAATACAGATGAATTAGGAAGCCGACGCCCGTCACCACCAGGATCATCACGGACGAAAGCGGGTCGAGCAGCATGCCCCAGTCCGCCGAAAACTGCGATAAGCCCGGCGCCACGCCGTGGTAAGGAATGGCGGGGATCCACTGGAACAGGATGGATTGGAAGACGCGTTCTTCCGCAGGCCGCAGTGCGAGCTGCCACACCGCTCCCACGGCATAAACGAACGAAACGAACACGCTGCCCACGCACGCTACGCTCACCACCGCCTTCGGAAGCCGCCGGCCGAGCAGCAGCATCACCGCCGCGCTGGCCAGTGGAAACAGCGGTATCCAGCCGATATGCTCGAGGAAGTAGCGGCTCTCCATCGCGCCTCAGCTCCGCCCTACCATCGCAGCAAATCCATCTGTCCCTGTAGGGGCACGACATGTCGTGCCCCTGCTTGGCGCAATTCGCTCTCGTGTATCGCTACCATCTCAGCAAATCCATTTCGTCCGCCAGCAACGTCTGCCGGTTTCGGAAGAATGCGATGATGATGCCCAGTC